>JAYEFI010000187.1:4242-6461 GCA_034658615.1 Campylobacterota bacterium | reverse complement strand
TCTGCATCCGGACGATGCAATATCCATTCAGTATTGACATCATTGACCATTAGGTTTGAGATACGCGCGTTAAATGCTCCCCAGTTTATACTCCCAAAATAGGTGTAGTTTGTATAGGCTTCATACAGTTGTGAAATTTTAAATTCCAAGTCCATCTTCTGACTCACTGTAGCTTTACCCGCGTAGAGTCCCTTGGCTTGTGTTTCTAAGTTAGAGGCATTTGTATATAAACGCCCATTTTTACTTAATGTTTCATCGTTCTTAATAAATGAAAATAGCTCTGCCCCTGCTGTAGAGAGCTTGGTGTTATGCATCCATACAGGCACAAAGAAAAGTTGTTTGTATAACTCTTTTAAGAAAGGTTGTTTTTTTTGCGTTTGCAAGGTATTCATAATCACATCAGATGCTGACTCTTGGTATGCAAGATTAGCATTGGCATGGGCTGCTTGTGTTGATAGAAAAAGTGTTGCAATAAACACTATATGTTGAATTTTTTTAATCATACTTTGGTGTATCATATATGTTCCCTTTCGTAAGAACTTTAGTTATTGAAATTAAATAATCATTTTTAGCTATAAGTATATCAAAAAATATAATATATGCCTTTGTATTTTCTTCTTTATCCAAATGATTTTGCTAAAATGGTATTATGAATTTTACTTTTGGCTCTTTGTATCTACTTTTTTTACTACTTCTTGTGCCTTGTTTTTTATGGTGCAGACAACACAGTAATCTTTACTATTTTCCAAAACTTGCATGGATTCAAAAAGAGAGTGCCCTCTATTCTTTTGAGCCATGGCTTAAAATGCTACTCTTTTCTCTTATGGTTTTTGCTCTTTCTAAACCTTTTGTCTATGACAGCAACACTACACAACATAAAAAAGGCCGTGACCTCATCTTGGCTCTTGATGCCTCTGGTTCTATGGGACAGAGTGGTTTCAATGCAAAAGACAGATATAAAACGAAATTTGAGACGAACCTTGACCTAGCAACAAACTTTATAAAAAAGCGTCATGATGACAATATGGGGGTGGTGATATTTGGTACATTTGCCTATACATCTTCTCCCCTTACTTATGATTTAAAATCTTTGTCTTTTTTACTTAACATGACCAATGTTGGTATCGCAGGGGAAAGTACTGCCATAGGAGATGCTCTGATGCAATCTATGCGTTCTCTTCGCTTTGGAGAGGCTAAAAGTAAAGCCATTATTTTACTCACAGATGGGTATCATAATGCAGGAAATGTCTCTCCTAAAGTTGCTGTTTCTAAAGCAAAAGAACGAGGCATAAAAATATATACTATTGGTATAGGTAAAAAGTCTGACTATGATGTGGCTCTTTTAGATACCATTTCCAAAGAGACAGGGGCTAAATCGTTTAGTGCTTCTTCAGCCAAAGAACTTGATGCTGTGTATGCAGACATTCACACACTTGAACCCTCACCCATACGCAGTGAAAACTATTTAAACCAAAAACTTCTTATACTTTTTCCTTTAGGGTTTGTATTTATAGCTTTACTTCTATGGACACTGTGGTTGCAAAGGAGAGCCTTATGACTCTTTTGTATCCTAGTGTTCTAATTTTATTCA
Organism: Campylobacterota bacterium; assembly: GCA_034658615.1. GTDB lineage: Bacteria > Campylobacterota > Campylobacteria > Campylobacterales > Sulfurovaceae > Sulfurovum. Next base: position 4,870 of record JAYEFI010000187.1, on the reverse strand, counting down.
TCCCCCTTCTACTGCTGTATATACGTAGCGATAAACGTATTGTCATTCGTGTACATATTATTGTACTTATGCTACTCATACTAGCCCTGAGTCGTCCTACTATCAAAGAATCCTTACAAACTGTGGAGATAGAAGCAAAAGATATTATCATCGCTTTAGACGTATCTTATTCTATGCATGCTACTGACATAGCTCCAACACGCTATAGTTTTGCCAAAGAGACCATTCAATCATTGCTTCACAAAAACCCTACAGACAACATCATGCTTATGGTGTTTACCTCTAACCCACTTTTACTCTCTCCTCCTACAACAGACCACAAACTTATTGAGGTAGCTTTACAAAGTTTTAATCCCCAGTTTATTCTTACAAAGGGTACTTCTTTAGAAAAACTTTTTACAAAAATACATACTATTCAAAAAGACCAAACAGGACACAAAAGCCTTATACTCATAACCGATGGAGGAGAGGAAGATAGTGTAGATGTATTGGCACAAAAACTGGAAAAGTCTAATGTTTCTCTCATTACACTTGCACTAGGAACCAAGCGTGGCACAAGCATAAAAGCCAAAAACGATACATTACTTAAAGACAAAGAAGGTCACCTAATCATTAGCCGTATTAACCC
>JAYEFI010000187.1:0-4142 GCA_034658615.1 Campylobacterota bacterium | reverse complement strand
TCATACACTAAAGCAAACATTTACTATACTAAATGTTTACACTTAGGAGAAGATGCAGACGCATTACATAACTTAAAAATGCTTACGCTCTTAAGCGATAAAAACGATGCATCGCTTGGCATAGCACACCCTAAATCACAAGATGCCAGTAGCACTAAGAGTGAGTCCCAAGAGAAAAAAGAGACCACTAGAGATGAAGACAAACCTAGCTCTGGATCTAGTAGTGCAGGAGAAAATGTAGAGGAAAAAACAAAAAACAAAGAAGAAATGCAAAAAAAGAAAACCTACAATAAACTACTAGACAATCAAAAACCAGAAGAACATCCTCTAGGTTCAAAAGTCTATGAACTCATTAACAAAGGATATATTCGTGAAACACAGCCTTGGTAAATTAGTGATTGCATGGGTTTGCATACTCACACTTCATGCAGAAGACTTTAGCTACACATTTCAAGTAGATAAACGCACACCTTACATAAAAGAAGCTGTTATTCTAACCTTTGAACTTCAGCAAACAAACCCCTATAAAGTCTTGCTTTTTGACTTTGATTTACTCCCCTCTAAATCTTACACTTTTCAACGACTCGATATGCAAGAAGTAGATGAACATCAAAAAAAAGGTTTACATGCAGTACGCATAAAATATACCTATCTTCTCTACCCTTTACATGAAGGAGAAACAACCATAGATTTTAAATTGGTCAAAAAGGTCACTACAGATGCCTCTGTTGCCTATAGTTTTTCTGGAGACCGAGACAACGTAAAAGGGCTTGTCACTAAAGATACTTCTATTGCACTTGATCCACTTTCTCTTCAGGTTAAGCCTCTCCCCTTAAACACAAAACTAGTAGGTGACTTTACGTTGGAGTACAGCCTTAAAAAGCATCAAGCCAATGCCTATGAAGCACTACCTTTTCAAATACAACTTAAAGGAAAAGGGCACCCTCCTGTCTTGGAGAATCTACTCTCTAAAGACAACAACTTTACACTCTTTACAGAAAAGCCCATTGTAAAGACTGTAAGCAGCATAAAAGGTTCTCAGAGTACTGTAAAATACGCTATGGCATTTTCTCATAATAAAAACTTTACACTGCCAAAGCTCACCCTAAAAGCCTTTAACCCTAAAACAGAAAAGTCCTACAGTCTTACTGTGCCTAGACAAACATTTGACATTGAACAAGTAGACAAAGATAGCTTACTTGACAAGGTAGACAATCCTCCCAAGTTGACTTCTACCCTAAGTGCTTACAGAGCATGGCTTAGTACCTTACTAAGTTATATGCTTGTCTTTGTAGCGGGCTATTTTACTGCTCTTCTGTTTAGATGGCAAAAAAAGTCTGTTCAAAAAAAGCGTCACCCTCTTGTAGAAAAAATTACTGCCTGCAAAGAGCCTAAGGCACTACTTCAACTTCTCATGGCAACAGATAACCATCGTTTTAGCATACCCATAGAGAAGTTAGAAGACTCTTTGTATGCAGATGGTAAAATTTCTTTAAACAAAGTAAAAAAAGAAGTGATGGAGATGCTATGAATGTAAAAATAACACAACTCAAAAATGAATTGGCTAAAGCCGTCATTGGTCAAGAAAACATGATAGAAGGACTACTCATAGGGCTTCTTTGTGATGGTCATATTTTAGTAGAAGGTGTACCAGGACTAGCCAAAACCACTACCATCAATGCCCTTAGTCGTGCCATAGGTTTAGAAACTAAACGCATACAATTTACCCCAGACCTCCTGCCCTCTGACATCATAGGTGCACAAATTTACAACCCCAAAGACCATAGTTTTTCTGTCAAAAAAGGACCACTCTTTACACACTTACTCCTAGCCGATGAGATTAACAGAGCTCCAGCTAAAGTACAGTCTGCTCTGCTTGAAGTCATGCAAGAGAGACAAGTGACCATTGGAGATGAAACTTTTATGCTTGACAAACCTTTTTTAGTCATGGCAACACAAAACCCCATTGAACAAGAAGGTGTCTATGCATTACCTGAAGCCCAACTAGATAGGTTTATGATGAAAGTTGTTGTCAAACACAACTCCCAAGAAGAAGAGTTAGACATCATGCGTAAAGCTGCAAGTAATAGCTTTGGTGAAATTAAAACTGTACTAAGCATAGAAGAGTTGCACACTTTACAGGACGCACTAAGTACCATACACATTGATGAAGAGCTAGAACGCTATATGGTACAACTCATTACAGCCACAAGAGAACCTAAACATTTTGGGCTAGAACACATCTCTGAGTCTATTATGTTTGGGGCAAGCCCTAGAGCTTCTATAGATTTATATAAAGCAAGCAAAGCCCAAGCTTTCTTAAAAGGTAAATCTTTTGTAAGCCCTTCAGACATTGCTTCGGTTATTCATAAAGTATTACGTCACCGTATTGTTCTCTCTTATGAAGCTAGGGCTAAAGGTGTAAGTGCCGATACGCTGATTACTCAAATTGTTGAGACCTTACCTGTCCCATGATATGCATTTGTAGGTCGGTTTGCCCTCATCCCAACAAATATTGGTATCATTGTCAATAATGAACACAGCACTCAAAGCCCTTCGACTCAAAGCCCGACACCAAGTCTATACCCTACTCTCTGGGCAAAACCTCTCAAAACTGCATGGTGAAGGATATGACTTTTCAGAACTTCGTGAATACCAAATGGGTGATGATATTCGTAAAATAAACTGGATGATCTCTGCTAAGCTAGGAAAGCCCTATATAAAAGAACTTCATGCCAATCGTGAGCTATCTGTTGTCGTGTGTGCGTTAATGGACGCGAGCCTCTATGTAGGTTCACACAACAGCAATAAAGTCAATGACAAACAAAAGAAACTTACTGAAGTAGCGACACTATTGGGCTATGCAACACTACAAAATAATGATTTATTTACAGGGATTTCTTATACACAACACACTACCTCATCTACTCCACCTACTAAACAGCCCTACCACATTGAGCAGTTTTCTCAAAGACTTTTTGAAGAAAAACTACTACATACAACGCTCAATTACGCTCATGCCATAGAAGATTTGTTTAAAAGAGTGTATAAGCCTTCGCTTGTTTTTGTTCTAGGTGACTTTTTAGAAGTTGTAGATTTATCTTTACTGGCACAAAAACATGAGGTTGTTGCTATTATCATCAGAGATACAGAAGAGGAATCTCCCAAAAGACTAGGAGAGGTGACGCTTTCAAATCCACAAAATGGCAGTACGATGGAGACCTACTTTGGTAAAAAATCTATAAACAAATACCTATCTGCACTTAAAGAAAACGATGAAAAGATGCTAGAACATTTTTCACAATATAATATACGTTATATTAAAATTTTCACAAATGATGAGGTGGTAAGAAAGCTTATTGAGCTTTTTACTAGGTAATTACTTAGATAAATTTAATCCAAAATATCTTTATAGTTTTCATTGTCATTTAATTTTATTTTATCTTTCACAACCATAAGACGCTCATCATCTTTTTTATACAACTTCTTAATACGCTTGATGCATTTTTCTTGTTGTTTTAATTTTGTAAGTTTATGTTTTTTAAAAAACTTTTTAACGCTTATCCAGTTTTCGCTTTTTTTGGTTTCGACATCTTTTACATCTACATCTTGTGTTTTTTGTACTTCAGATTCTTCTGTCTCAACCTCTATTGCATTATCAGGTTTCTTATACTCAAGTTGATGTAAATAAAGTGTTCTCATTTCATGAAAAGCATCTTTTAGTAAATCAATCTCCCCTTTAAGTGTTGTTGAAATTTGTTTGTTTGATTTTTTGAGGTCTTTGACTGTGCCTTTGAGTACAGATATGGTTTCATCTTTTGCCTCAAGCAGAGACTGGTAGTCAACACTACTATTGCTAGCTTTACTTACTGTATTTTTTCTAACTATATTTGTAGGTGTTTTATTGCTGCCAAAAGGAGAGACATCTGATTCATCTTGTACATTCAGCTCCTCATTATTTATGACAACATAAAGTTTACCATCAACACTTTTAGATGTCAAAATACCTCGTTTTATTTTCGCATATACTGCTTGTCTGGAGATGCCCATTGACTGTGCATACTCTGCAGGCTTCATTAAGTTTTCCATACATATTGTCCTTGTGTACAAAATTTACAAAGTGTAGCATAAGTTTTATGAAA
>JAYEFI010000186.1:0-6466 GCA_034658615.1 Campylobacterota bacterium | reverse complement strand
CAGGAGGAATGTTCGGGTGAACGTAATCGTAGATTAATTATCTATCAAAAACTCATCCATTCTTGCCAAGTATAGGTACGAGGTGGCAACGATAACTCTATTTTAAAACCCAATCTAAAAGCCAAAACCGAGGGCGTCAGGTTATTCATGATTCATTGCTTCACAACAAATGATCAACGGAAATACCTTTAGGTGCACCAGATCCCACTACCTAGGTGGTAACTGACTCTTCCACATTTATACCTATGTTGCATAGTGGCATTTATTATCTCGTTATTTACCCGATTGGCATTTCATCTGTGCATTGCACTTCATTTCATATTTTGCCATACTATTTTCTTTACTGTTAAATGTACTATAGGTAAAAAGACCCGTAACTGTTAAAAATGTTATAGCGACAATAAATTGCGGTAAAGAAGTTTTTTGTATAGGTGCTTGTATATGCATTTCACACACTTCACCTGGACAATATTTCGCACTCTTTTTATAGACTAAGTGATATATTTTACACCCCACACAAATGCCAAAAGCCGATTCACTAAATAAAAAGAAAATACAAAGCAGACAAATAGCAATCTTAATAGGCGTCATAAATTCAAACACCACTATAATAAAAAACATTACCACTGCTAACACAAACCCTATACCCCAAGCAAAGCGTTTTTGAGGTGCACCTACATACTCTGGTTTTTGATGACGCACAGCCATACGTCCAAATACAAGACTAGGTGCAAACCTTGGGTTTATAAATATTCGTATAAAAAAATCAATCATAAACACCGTTACAAAAATTTTTGTGAACCTAAAATCATGTAACAAATAAGAGTTAAAAAATGAAGTCAAAGCAAACATAAGTAGTATACCTGCTCCTGCTCTTGCTTCACGTTCATTTAAAACAGGTATATCATACCCTTCTACCTTTTCTCCAAAATTAAAAAATGTTTTCACTTTTACTCCTACTTAATGTAATGAAGAAAAGTATAACTGTAATATGTGCAAAGCATGTGCAGTGGTCTCTTTAACTAGGTTAGAAAATAGTGTATGCATAAGTTCATATATTTTTACTCCAAGTGCATTTCCCCACCTATAGTCAAAGCATATCTACTTCTCTACCCATTATTTTATCTTTTTTCTTGTATGATAATCATATGAAAAAAACACATCATACTATCATCATAGGTGCGGGGATTGCTGGGGTTAGTATTGCGTATGCACTTACACAAAAAGGTGTAGATGTATTGGTTATAGATAAGGGTCCTGTGGCTTCGGGTGGGTCAGGGGCTGCTGGTGCTTTTGTTTCTCCTAAAATAGGAAAAGGCTCTGCACTTCAGAAGTTGACCAATGAGGCATTTGCCTATGCTAAAGATTTTTATCTTTCAACGTGTCCAAGGTATTTTCATCAAACTGGTGTTGTACGTATACCTAAAAATGAGTTAGATGCCATAAACTTTTCTAGTTATGCACCATACAATGATGTCGGGTGTATACACTACACAAAAGAGAAACTAAAATCACACAACATTCATAGTGATTTTGATAGCTTCTTTTTCTCTGAGGCAGGTGACTGTGATGCAAGACAAGTGTGCGAGAGCTTACTGCAAAACATTACCGTTGTACAGCAAAACATTGAGATGATTAGCAAAGAAGAAAACCATTGGAAAGTAGGAGAGTATAGTGCTAGTAACGTAGTGCTAGCAACTGGACATGAAAGCAATTTAACTGACTTACGATACATGGGCATACGAGGTACATGGGGAACTAGGGGAGACTTTTACTCAAACTTAGACTTGCAAATAAGTATGCATCAGTCTATGTCTGTTGGGGCAAATATAGATGGTGTCATAAAGCTAGGTGCTACACATGAAAAAGATGTCAAGACTCCTCAACCTTGCAATGATGACAGCTCACTAGAACTCAAAGAAAAAGCTTCAGCTCTCATAGACACATCAGATTTTGTTTTAAAAGAGAGTTTTTGTGGTATGAGAGCAGGGTCGAAAGACTACTTTCCTTTAGTAGGTAAAGTCATTGATGTACCTTATATGTTAGAAACCTATCCTAAAGTTTTACGAGGTGCTAAGCCAGCATTAGCGTATGTAGATAACCTTTATGTATTAAATGGATTAGGAGGTCGTGGTTTTGTCTTTGCACCGTTAATGGCAAAGTGGCTAGCAGAACACATAATAGAAAAAAACGAGATAGACAAAAGAGTCTCTCCCGATAGACTCTTTTTAAAATGGTGTAGAAAATTGTAGCTAGACTGCTAATCCTCTTTCGATTCAGGTTTGTCCCAAGGTTCCCAAAGTGGTTGCTCTGAAATATGAGGGAAGCCATCAAGTATCTCTTGGGGTTGAAACTTTGGTTTGTATGCAAATGCTTTACAGCCATCTACCCAGTACCCCAAGTAAATCCATGGCAGTTCCAAAATATTAGCTAGTTTTATTTGGTAGAGTAGTGAGTAGGTACCTAATGACAAACGAGCATAGTCAGGGTCATAGTAGAAATAAATAGAACTAATACCATCATCGAGTACATCAATAAGGTCAACACCCACAAGTACGTCATCTATGACATAAAGTACTTCTTTCCCAAAATCATGTGCTCCATCTACAAAGTTTTCATTGTATTCTCTTTGACTTATGTTTCTATGTTGCCAGCCATCATTTTGGCTTTTGTGTGCGTGGTATTTGTTGTAAAGATCAATATGTGCTTGGGTGAGGGTGGGTTTTTGCACTATAATTTCAGTCTCTAAATTACGCTTTATTGCTTTTCTTTGTGATTTAGTATATTTGTAGTCTCTAGCATCTATACGTATGTTTTTGCACTCATTGCACCCCTGACAGATTGGGTGGAAAAAGTATTTTCCAAAACGTCTCCATCCACGAGCAACGACTGCTGTTGCAAATGTTTTTGAAGCATGGGACACATACTTGTAACTCATACGTACTTTTTTCTCTGGGAGATATGCACAATCATAGTCCAGCATTGAAAAGTCTGTTGACTCAGGATAAAGTTGATTCACGTTTAATTCTTCATTCATAATGACGATTATACCAAGATTGTAGTAAAATCATTAAAATTTTGAAGGTTTTTTTTGTTTTTATATCAACCCACCTCAGGCTATTGTTACAACAGTGACTCTATATTTCTATATGGCTTCATATCTGCATTTAAACCTAAAGGTAACTTGTTAGATGTAGGGTGTGGTGTAGGTATTGTCTCTCTACTTTTAAGTAGAGATTTTAATGTCAATACTAGTATTATAGATAAACAAGAGATCATGCTAAATTATGCCAATCATAACTACACACTAAACAATTTAGAGGTAAAGAGTCATTTAGGTGATTTTACAACACTAAAAACAGAAGATAGGTTTGACTATATTGTCTCAAATCCTCCTTTTTATGATGCTGCAGTTAAACAAAGTAGTGATACCCATTTAAATATAGCCCGTTATGCACAGCATTTACCTATTGATAGTTTCATAAAACAAGTAAAGTCTGTTTTAAAACCAAAAGGTTGGTTTATCTTCTGCTATGATGCTAAGCAGATAGACGTACTGTTATCTGTATTGAAACAGTATGCTATAAACCCAGAACAGATACAATTTGTACATCCCAAAATAGATAGAGAATCAAAATTAGTAATGATTGCTGCGAGAAATAATTCTAAATCTATGACAAAAGTACTTCCTCCTTTTGTTGTTTTTAATGATGACAATACCTATAAAGCTAAAGCACAACAGGCTTTTGATATGGCCAATACCAACAGTATTAAAGGTGATTTTTAAGATGAGATATTTTTTAATATTATTAATGATGCTACTTCCTTTGTACGCACAAAAAGAGATAGTGATAGATTTGACACAACAAAAAGCTTATGCACTTGATGATGGATATATTGTATTTGAAGGGCGTATCTCTTCTGGTAAAAAAGGAAGAGAAACGCCAGAGGGTACCTACAGGATTATACAAAAAAAGAGAAAGCACCGTTCAAACCTTTGGCCCAAACCCAATGGTGGTGCAAAGATGCCCTACATGTTACGGCTCACCAATACAGGTATAGCAATACACCTTGGTAACACATCACGAAGGGCTGCTTCTCATGGCTGTATTCGTACACAAAATGGTTTTGCTCAAAGGTTATACAAATGGGCTAGGGTAGGCACACTAGTACGGGTTAATGGTAATGCATTTAACTATGATTATGTCATTCAAAGTGGTAGTAAATATGGCTCAGAGTATGGAGTAATAGACTTTCATAATTAGAGTTGATTGTTGATTAACTATTAGTAGCTATACTCATCAATGCAATACACAATTCAAATCAAGGATAATTATGAAAAAAACAATACTTATTACACTTTTAGCTAGCTCAACGCTTTTTGCAGATGCACTGACAGATATGGCAAAAGATGCTGCTGTCTCTAAAGTTAAAACCGCTGCAAAGTCTGAAGTGGTTAAACAAATCTCAGCAAATACTTCTGTTTCTGAAGGTACAGTTAAAGCTGTAGCCAATAAAGTTGCACCAGAAGCAAGTGCTGAAGATCAAATTAAAAATAGTCTTACTGAAAAAGTTATGGGTAGTGCAGGTAACTCCGACATAGCTTCTGCTGTAACTGGTGGTGCTTCTATGACAGACAAAGCTGTTGATATGGCAGTAGAAAAAACAATAGGTGATAACGCTATGGCAAAAACTGCAGCTAAAAAAGCAGTCAACACTCTTGTAAAATAAGTACTTTATAAAGCATAGTTTTTACTAACTATGCTTTAACCTCTTTCATTATTTCAAACCAATCTCTAGAAAAGTTTCTTTGTATATACGCTTCATGGTGTGGCACAGAACATTTTGAACAGTCTTGATGTATGCTCTTGTCATCTATAAATGTACCACCATCTTTTGACTCTATACTGCATGTTGAATAGAGTGTTTTGTTTTCTACTTTTTCAAAAATCTCTACTTTACTAAAACCATCATCGTCAAATCTAAAATTTGGACAGGCACATAGATAGCAGTTTAATGTTTCCATGTCATGACATTTTTTATTGTCTCTATAAAGAAGACAAAAATCAGGTTCATGTATCACCATGTTTTCAAATCTGAAATAGGCAATAATCTCTTCATCACTAAGATGACTCAATTTTGCTATGATGGCTTGATGCTTTTTCCCATGTGCGTGAAACCACTGAGTGTAGGACATTTTATTGTACTTCATTTATCATAATCTATATATCTTCCATTTTTCACTGAGTGGCTGTTTGTCTACACATTAAAATAGCTTACTTACTATCTGCTGTGCTTCTTTTTGTATCTGTTCTAAATGTGCTTTGTCAATGAAACTTTCCGCATAGATTTTATAGATAGGTTCAGTGCCTGATGGACGTAGTGCAAACCATCCATTTTTTGTTACGACTTTAAGACCACCAATGACAGCATCATTGCCTGGTGCATTGGTAAGTATGGCTTCAATGGCTTCACCAGCGAGTTCCTTTTCTTTTATATCTTCTGAAGATAACTTTTTAAGGATACTTCTTTGTTCAGCATCTGCAGGTGCATCAATACGAGCATAAATAGGCGCACCAAAACTCTTGGTTAGCTTTTGATAATGCACACCAGGATCCTCTCCTGTCACTGCCAATATTTCAGCGGAGAGAAGTGTTAATATAATACCATCTTTATCGGTACTCCAAACTGTACCATCTTTACGTAAAAAACTTGCTCCTGCACTCTCTTCTCCTCCAAACATGATACTACCATCTACAAGACCATCAACGAACCATTTAAATCCAACGGGTACTTCAATCACTTTTTTATGTAAAGCATTTGCTACACGGTCTATCATGGAACTGCTTACCAATGTTTTTCCTATCCCAAGAGTACTTTTCCACTCGGGACGGTTTTGTGCCAGATAATTGATAGCTACACTTAGATAATGATTAGGGTTCATTAAGCCTACACTTTTTGTGACAATACCATGTCGGTCAAAATCGGTATCATTACCAAAAGCAATGTCGTAAGTATCTTTATGTGCTACCAGTCCTGCCATGGCATAAGGGGATGAACAGTCCATACGAATCTTACCATCCTTATCGCAGTGCATAAAAGAGAATGTAGAGTCCAAAGTATCATGAAAAATATCCATATTTAGCCCATAACGTGCTTTTATTGCAGCATAGTATTCCATACCTGCACCACCCATGGCATCTGCCCCAATACGTATGCCAGACTTTGCAATGGCATCCATATCGATAACATTTTCAAGATCATCAACATAAGGAGTCATGTAATCATAGTGTGTAATGTTGTCTAATGCCAAAGCTTCGGAAATAGGCATTTTTTTAACATCAATAAGTCCATTTTCTAAAATTTCATTGGCACGTGACTCTATCCAGTCTGTAATGTCTGTATCTGCTGGTCCTCCATGTGGTGGGTTATATTTGAACCCTCCATCAGCAGGTGGGTTATGTGA
>JAYEFI010000185.1:0-6482 GCA_034658615.1 Campylobacterota bacterium | reverse complement strand
AAAGAAGAACTTTTAGAGATGATAACACTAGCCCAGAAGATAAAGGCACAAACAAAGCAGCGTCAGTTTGTACCCTACATGGAACACCAAACACTTGGAATGATATTTGAAAAATCATCTACACGTACGCGTGTGAGCTTTGAGACAGGTATTTACCAGCTGGGTGGCATAGGATTATTTTTGTCTTCTAATGACATACAATTAGGACGTGGTGAACCCATGAAAGACACCTCTCGTGTCATAAGCCGTATGGTAGATATGGTAATGATTCGTACTTTTGAGCAGTCTAAACTTGAAGAGTTTGCTAAGTACTCTAAAGTACCTGTGATTAACGGTCTTACAGACACCTATCACCCCGTGCAACTCATGACAGACTACCTTACGATGATAGAATTTGGTAAAGAGAAGAATCCTGTCGTTGCCTATGTTGGTGATGGTAATAACATGGCACACTCATGGCTTATGCTAGCGGCTAAACTTGGGTTTGAACTTAGAGTTGCTACGCCTGTAGGCTATGAATGTGATGAAAACATCATTACCGAAGCACTAGAGATAGCAAAAAAATCAGGTGCAACACTCACTTTTGGAAATGACCCAAAAGTAGCAGTTAAAGGGTGTGATGTTGTCACTACAGATACGTGGATATCTATGGGACAAGAAGAAGAAAAAGAGTTACGTCTTAAAGCCTTTGATGGATATATAGTCAATGAAACTCTCATGGGTCTTGCAAAGCCTGATGCCATCTTCTTGCACTGTCTACCTGCCTACAGAGGGTATGAAGTAAGTGAAGAAACTTTTGAAAAACACGAAGAGGTTGTCTTCAGTGAAGCAGAAAACAGACTCCATGCCCAAAAAGGGATCATGGTATGGCTCAATCGTCATCGAGCCTAGAACTCAGCGTTAAAAAAAGTAATTATTATATTTTGTTTACAGAAATGTAAACTAGTAAGCAATTTATAAATAAGAAATACAATACATATTCCCACACACAGTATGGGAACGAGATTTTAAGAGGCAACATGAGCAAAAAAATAGAAGACATTTTTAACTTTAGTGAAACAAGTGATGACTGTATTAAGTGTGGAAAATGTATCCCTGTATGTACCATACACCAAGTCAATCCAGATGAGACAACTTCACCTCGTGGCTTTATAGACCTACTAGGTGCATATCAACAAGGGCATTTAGAGCTAGACAAGAATGCTAAAGATATTTTTGAGTCTTGTTTTTTATGTACCAACTGTGTAGATGTATGTCCAAACTCATTGGCCACAGATATGGTCATAGAAGAGGTCCGTGCTGACATAGCTGACAAGTTTGGTATAGCATGGTTTAAGCGTGCTGCTTTTTACTTACTAGAACACCGTAAGGTCATGGATATAGTCATGAAGTTTGGATTTATGTTTAAAACCTGTGCCTTTAAAGTAGATGAAAATAAAGGGGGGCTTTTAGCACGCTTTAGAATGCCTATGGTCAAAAAAGGAAGGCTTATTCCTTCGCTCTCAAAAGTAAGCTTCTTAAACAGCTACCCAGAAGAGTTACCTGCTCCCAAACAAGAAACAAAGAACAAACGTGTCGCACTGTTTATTGGGTGCTTAGCTAACTACAACTATGTGGGCATTGGTGACTCTTTAGTTGAGATATTAAAAGAGTTAAATATAGATATATTTATACCCAAGAAACAACAATGTTGTGGTGCCCCTGCCTACTTTACAGGAGCTGTAGATTCTGTAGAACGCATGACCAAAGCAAACATAGAGTATTTTGAAAGTTTCATGGATGAGTGTGATGCTATGCTCATACCCGAAGCTACCTGTTCTGCCATGATAAAACATGACTGGCAAGTCTTTTTTAAAAATCATGAGATGCCTGAGTGGGAAGCACGTGCAAAAAAAGTTACAGAAAAAATACATATGGCGACAGCTTGGTTAGATGACCATACTGCTTTACAGAAACTACTAAGAGACAAAGGTAAAAAATTTGATGAAGCCGTCACATACCATGACCCTTGTCATGCTCGAAAAGTACAAGGTATTTATGCGCAGCCTCGTAATTTACTCTCCCCTAACTACCCCATGGTAGAAATGAGTGATCCAAATAGATGTTGTGGTTTTGGTGGGGTGACGATGCAAACTGAGAAGTTTCATTTTGCTGAAGCTGCAGGAAAACCTAAGGCTGCTATGATCAAAGAAACTGAAGCACACTATGTGAGTGCTGAATGTTCTGCATGTCGTGTACAACTCTCTGAGGCACTAAACAACGCAGAAGTGGAAACTGTCTTCAAGAACCCTTTGGAACTTATTGCTGAATCTTTAAGAAAATAGTTGTTATAAAAACCGTTAATATTATACTTTTTTAGGGATAACAAAAAAGACATTTTTTCCATCTTCATGCCTATAGTCTAATTGACAGCCTAGACGCTCAAGGATACTATGCACAATATAGAGCCCCAATCCAAAACCAGAACTTCTTTTTTCTGCTTGTGAAAAAGGTTCTGTATAGTATGCTAAAGGATGTTTTAAGGGCTCACCATCAGACACTACTTCAATATGTCCATCCATTGTTTGCAACATAACACAAGAACCTACACCGTATTTTATCCCATTGTCTAAAAGGTTCTTAATGACTAAAGTCATTAACTTTTTGTCAGTAGTCATAACCATATCTTCAATGTCAACCTCTACGCAAGACTTCTGTGACATAAGTAACTCTTGACTGCCTTTAAGCAAATGACTTAGCATCACTTTTTCAAACTTAGGTTCAAAACTCTTTGTTGTAACACGTTCAAGTTCAGCAAGTTCAGATATAAGTTCATTCATTCTTTCAAAAGCACGTATAAGCACTTGTTTTGTCGATGCATCCTCTAGCATCTCAACCACAATACGACCTTTGGTAATAGGTGTTTTAAGCTCATGCATCAAGTTACGCATAAACAGGTTTTTAGATGCCGATAGCTCATTAATATGCACAATTGCATCATCAAAACTTTTTGCAATTTTTCCTATTTCATCATCGTATACATACGATATTCTTGTATTTGCCTTTCCATCTGCAAATGCTTCTATCTCTTTATGTAGTTTTTTAAGCGGAAAGAGCTTTTTAAGTACAGCCAGATAAAGTAAAAGCAATAATCCAATGAGAAACAAGCCTAAAGAGACGGCATACTCAAAGTTATAACTCTTAGCTTTATTGTCTTTGAACATTAAATTATGACCCATTCTTTGCACATAAATATAACGTATATTATCTAAGTCAAATACACGCACTTGCCCTTTAGATGAACCCCCTGAAAACACAGTTTTTCCACTATGTTCTATCTCTTTTTTTAACTTTTTAACTTCTACGTCATTGAGGGGTAATACACGTAAATCTTCATACAATTTTTGTCGTCTTTCCTCTTCTGGGTTCTCTTGCAAGTGCGACAAAAAGGTAATAGATATTAGTTGGTAGCGTTTAAATTTTTCTATCTTCTGGCGATCTCTATCCCAAGAGAGAAAGAGTAAAAATGTAGCAATGAGTATGGCAATTGCCACAGAAAAGAGTATGTGAATAAAAGTACTCACCGGCAGATTTTTCATAAAATAAGAAAACTTACTTAATACGATCACTTAAAAGGTACCCTACACCACGAATTGGTTTAATATAGATATTTTCTGAATCTATTTTTGAAATCTTTTGACGGATTCTGGAAATAATAACATCTATATTTTTAATAGACGAATCATCTGCAATATGTTGTGACTCGTAGAGTAACTGTTCTCTTGACACAGAAGCATTCCTGTGGTGCAACAACATACCTAAAATATCATATTCGGCTGCAGTAAGTTCTAACGCTACCCCCTTAAAAAATATCTCACGTGCGTTTGCATTTAATTCAAATAAGGCTTTCTCATCTTCTTTTACATCATTCACCTTATGGGTACGACGCAATATAGTTTTAATGCGTGTCACAAGCTCTCTAGGATCATACGGCTTTGGCATATAGTCATCTGCTCCTCTTTCCATACCTATGACCTTATCTGTTATGTCGTCACGTGCAGAAGAGATAATAATAGGTATATCTGAGAGTTCACGTATTTTTGGTACCACTTCTAATCCATCCATACCTGGTAAAGTAAGATCTAAAATAATTAAATCAAATGTATGCTGTGTGAGTAAAGAGAGTCCCATATAAGGGTCTTCTGCACACTCCACCTTCATGTCATACTTTGTAAGGTAGTCACTTAAAATAAGGGCTAATTCTGGATCGTCTTCTATAATGAGTATTTTAATAATGGGATATCCTTTTATGACAATATTATTCTATAATATGTTTAATACTTTATTAATAGTATCAACTATTTCTCTGTATAGTTTACATACACTTTAGTAATCGCAATCAAAAATGAAGTAATGGCAGGTCCCAATATCATTCCCCAGAAGCCATGTGTACTCATTCCTGCTAAAATAGAGAAGAAAATAATAATAGAATTGACTTGCACTGTGCACTTTAAAAAATCTTCTTTAATGACTTGAATAATCATAGGCTTTATAAAAGTATCGGCTATAATCGAAATGATGACCACAGAATACGTAGCAATAACAATAGCTGTATGCGAATCTATTTTTGTCAATGCATATAATGAAACAGGTGCCCAAACCATAATACCACCAACAATAGGTACTAAAGAGGCAAAACCATAAATAACACCAAAAAGTAAACCATTAAAGTCAAAGTAGCTCATAATCATACCAAATAAAATACCTTCAAAGATGGCTGTTACGATGATGGAAAAGAAAACAATTTCCATCGTGGCAGAAACCTCATGCATCATTTTTGAACCTTTTACAGCTGAGACAGGTAAAAGTTTGAGAACCATATCGAAAAAACGGTCTCCATAAAAATTAATGAAAAAATAAAATACTACGACAAAAAACATATTTTTCATAAAACCAAAACCCGCTGAACCTACAGCAGTAATATAATGGGTGGACTCTTCTATGTAGCTAGAAATTTTATCATCACTCAAATACTGTTTGCTTAATTCATTAAAAAAGGGTGCATTTTTTAGATATTCTCTCACGGTATGTATCGTCTCTTTGATACCTGCACTATCTACTTGTGCGACATACCCAACCCCTATGGTTGCCAAATAGACAATAGGTGCAAAAAGAAGCAAAGAGAGTAAAAATGTTGATATCATTGAAGATATTTTTGCGGAATTTGTCCATGCAACTAATTTTTTACTAAGGTTAAATGTTGCCATGGTTAAAAGTATCGCTACTGTCAAAGAGAGTAAAAAAGGCTGATACACAGAATACGCCCCGACAATTGCCAATATAAACAATGCTGTAATCATTAAAGAACTTTTAGTCATTAAATAGTCCATCCTTTGCGCCACTAAGTTTAAAATGCTCATAAGATTTTTGTGTAGCAATACGCCCTCTAGCAGTTCTCTCTATATAGCCATTGGCTATAAGATAAGGTTCTAAGACATCTTCTATAGTACCCTCATCTTCACTCAATGCTGCCCCTATCGTGCTTAAGCCCATAGGTTTATTTTTAGCAGAGACCAAAAGCTCTAAAAGCTGTATATCTTGTTCATCAAAACCAAGGTTATTTACTCCTAGTTGGTCAAGTGCATACTGTGCCCTTTCAAGGCTTATTTCTGTTTCATCTAATACCTCAGCAAAATCACGGACACGCTTCAGTAAACGCAAGGCAATACGTGGTGTTCCTCTACTTCTTGCTGCCATCTCTACTGCTGCATCTTGAAGTGACACTTTATTTAACTTATGTGAAGCCTGCATTACAATCTTTGCCAACTCTTCCGCGGTATAAAACTGCATTCTAAAGTGCATACCAAAACGCTCACGCAAAGGGTTAGAAAGCATTCCTGCTCTTGTCGTTGCACCTATGAGTGTAAAACGTGGTAAGTCTATCTTCACTGTCTGTGCAGCAGGACCAGAACCTATAATAATGTCTAGTCTAAAATCTTCCATAGCAGGGTAGAGTATCTCTTCAATGGCTGGACTCATACGGTGTATTTCATCTATAAAAAGTATGTCACCCTCTTCTATGTTAGTGAGTAGTGCCGCTAGGTCACCTGCTTTTTCTATCATAGGTGCTGCAGTGGTTTTGATGTTTGTATTCATCTCTGTAGAAATGATGTTTGCTATGGTTGTTTTTCCTAAACCAGGAGGCCCAAAAAATAAAATGTGGTCTAACGCTTCTTCTCTTTTTTTACTTGCTTCTATAAATATTTTTAGATTTTTTTTAATCTTCTCTTGACCAATATATTCATCCCATCCACTAGGACGTAAAGAAACCTCATACGAGTTCTCTTCTTCAAAACGCTCTATCTCAACCATACGTTCCATTAGTAAGTATATTCCTCACTTGGAAATGCTCTAGATTTTACTTCGTCTCTGTATTGTGATAGACCATCACGTACCATCTTTGCACCTTTGCCATACTTTTTGACAAACTTAGGTGTAAATGC
>JAYEFI010000184.1:0-6521 GCA_034658615.1 Campylobacterota bacterium | reverse complement strand
TTATTTATATGTCTAAATCATAGGTGATTAATTCACCTTTTTCTAACCTTGGGATTATATCGGTTCTTAGCTTCCGTATAAGAAACATCTTTTTTTCAGAAGAGAGGTTCTGTTCACGTGGCAATGTTCTTAATTTTACTTTATAATAGCGTATGAGCATTTTACGTAAAGCAAAAAGTAACTCTGTTTTTTCAAGTGTATATATCTGCTCATTGACAGAAATACCCATGAGCAATGGATGGTTGTTTTCTCCATTTAATAACAAAGTAAAATGTTCTGCGTAAGTACCAAATATATCTATGTTAACACTATTGATCACGGTATCTATAAGACTAGGGTCTTCTATCATGGTTTTGATGATACCTAGTATCTCCGTATCATCTTTGTTTTGTGTAAAACTCTGTTGTGTATTTGCTAAGTTTACATTTCCCCCAAACAGTGCGGGAGAAACACCCAATAATGTAGAGGCTAACGGTATATAGGCATCTTTGATAATCTGAGAAAGCGTGTCTAAAAACTGCTTGACTTGACCAAACCCTGCCTCTTTTTCTCTTGGGTCATGAAGGTTGTACCCCTCAACTATTTTCTCTACCACAAAAGGAATAAGTGGCTTTGCCTCACGCAATAAGGAAGCAACTTTTTCACTTTGTCCATTGGCTATAAGGTCTGCAGGGTCTTGCCCGTTAGGAAAGAGTACAACACCCCCATCAAAACCTGACGTACTAAGCATTTGTGCTGCTTTGAGTCCAGCTGACACTCCTGCTTTGTCACCATCGTAAGCTAAAATGACTTTGGGATCTCCTTTGCGTAAAAGCGGTAAATGTTCAGGTGTCAATGCCGTACCCATACCCGCTACAGCCTCTGTAAAACCAGCTTGATGGAACATTACTACATCCAAGTACCCTTCGCAGACAATGAGTCGTTTATTTTTATAGATGCTCTCTTTTGCCAAATTGTAACCATACAGTAAACGTGACTTGTTAAAAAGTTTTGTTTGTGGTGAGTTAATATATTTAGCAGGATGGTTTGTAATGGTTCTACCACCAAATCCAACGACTGATCCACTTGCCGAGTAGATAGGAAAGGTAATACGCTCTACTAAGCGCGCATAGTTGCCTTTTCCATTTTCACTTTGAGCAAGAACACCTGCTTCTATGGCTTGGGGAACAGGTAAAAGCGTAGACTGCAAAAACTGCATCACTTCTCTACCCTCTGGCACATACCCTATTTCAAATTTTTCTATAGAACTGTGGCTTACGCCTCTGTCTAGTAAATATTGTGTTGCTGTAGGGTTGTGATCAAGCTTTTTAACATACCATTGTCCTATGGCTTCAAGCACTCTTTTTGCATCTGAGTAATCTGAACTACCTTTGGTGTAGGTCAAAGAGAAGTTATTCATAGATGCCAGTTTTTCAATGGACTCAGGGTAAGAGAGTTTTTCTAGTTCCATCACAAACTTAATGCTGTCCCCTCCAACACCACAGCCAAAGCAATGGTATATTTGCTTAGAAGGGCTCACCACAAAGGAAGGTGTTTTTTCACCATGAAAAGGACAATTAGCCTTATAATTTGCTCCTGCTTTACGTAGCTCTATAAAACTACCTATTACATCTACTATATCGATACTACTTTTTAAAGATTCTATAGAAGCATTGTCTATCATTGCAGTGGTCTCATTATTTGGGTTATCATAAAAGAATTATATCTAATTTGGTATAATCTAAACCAAATACACTATAAGGCATATTTTGGAACAGCTACTCCCTGCTTATGATGATCCTCTCTTTTCCATTTTGCTTATTATTGTACTGGGGCTTATTATTGCTGTAGCTACTTACGGTTGGGGTGTATACAAACAACAAAGAGAGGAAGGGAAACTACTTAAATTTCTAGATAAATTTGACTCCTCCGAATGTTCACTTGACACCCATGACATGCCCTATGAAGAACACCTGTTAAAACCTTTGTCTCTTTTAGCCAAAGCCTTTGAAAATACTGGTGAGTACCATAAGTCTATCTCTATCTATGTTTATCTGATTAAAAACATTGACGACAACCTAGGCAAAACAGAACTCCTTGAACGTTTAGGAAACACCTACTTACACGCAGGATTTTTAGAGCGTTCTAGGTCTATTTATATTGATATTCTTCGTAAGCACCCTCGCAACAAACCCGTACTCTATGGACTGTCTGTTGTGTATGAGATGATGCAAGAGTATGAAAAAGCCAAAGAGGTCATTGAGCCTCTAGAGCACCTCAATGAAGAGACACATCATTTACGTACTTTTCTTGACTTTTCAGAAATCATACACAACAAACAGACAGATACCCAAGAGAAAACCCTATTGCTAAGCCAATCACTAGAAAAAGAGCCTAAACTCTATAGAGACGTCATCTATAACCTCTTTAAATTAGACACAAAAACCGCATGGCAGCATGTTGACCCTTTACGTATCGATGAAATACTTGACATACTTTGGTTCTTACCAAATTCACAAGTCGATTTTGATATAATTAAAGACAATAAGCAACTCAGTACGCTGTACTATGCCAAAGGGTATATTCAGACAATGTCTAGTCACAGTGGTATCTTCGCACTTGATATGCTCGCAACCACAAAAAAGCAAGGTTTTGATGAAGCAGATTTACACTTCTCATACCTGTGTAAAAAATGTAAACAGAGTTTCCCTATCAGTTTTAACCGTTGTCCAAACTGTATGGCAATTTACTCTATTGAAGTAAAGGAAGACATTGGAAAACAAAGTCCACAAACAAATTACTCTTTACTCTGATGGCTCTAGTCTAGGCAACCCTGGTCCAGGAGGCTATGGTGGCATACTAGAGTTTAAAGGTAAGCGAAAAGAGTACTCAGGTGCCGAGGTGCATACCACCAATAACCGCATGGAACTCCAAGGCGTTATAGAAGGGCTAAAACTTCTCAAAGAACCTTGCAGGGTAGAAGTTATTTCAGACAGCTCTTATGTGGTAAAAGCCATCAATGAGTGGTTAGAAGGCTGGGTACGAAAGCACTTTAAGAAAGTAAAAAATGTTGACCTCTGGGAAGCATACATAGAAGCTGCTGCACCGCACAAGGTACATGGCACATGGGTACGTGGTCACGATGGACACCCAGAAAATGAACGTTGCGATGCATTGGCACGCAATGAAGCGGAAAGAATTAAAGCAACACTCTAACAAAGGAAGAACAATGAACGACTACAGTCACTTAGAAAAACGACTGAACTATACATTTGAAAATAAGCAATTGATTATTGAGGCTCTCACACACAAAAGTTACAAAAAGCCTTACAATAATGAGCGGCTAGAGTTTTTAGGAGATGCAGTACTTGACCTTATAGTGGGTGAATATCTTTTTCACAAGTTCCCAAAATCTGATGAGGGTATACTCTCTAAAATACGTGCGTCACTTGTAAACGAAAGTGGCTTTACACTCCTTGCAAGACACATAAACCTTGGAGACTACATCTTTCTTTCATTGGCGGAAGAAAATAATAATGGAAGAGACAAACCTTCACTCCTTTCCAATGCATTTGAAGCTATCTTAGGTGCTATATATCTTGAGGCAGGACTTACTGTTGCCAAAGAAATAGCTATCAAGCTCTTAGAAGAGGGTCATCCAAAAATAGATTTACAATCGTTGTCAAAAGATTATAAAACTGCTTTACAGGAACTCACACAGTCAAGCCATGGTGTAACGCCTACCTATGAGATGCTAGGTTCATCTGGACCAGACCACAAAAAAGAGTTTGAAATAGCCATCATACTAGCTGACAAGGTCCTAGCAAAGGCTCAAGGGAAAAGTAAAAAAGAAGCACAACAAAAAGCAGCTAAAATAGCACTTGTAGCATTAAAGGAGCTAAAGTCATGAATACCTTTGGTAAAAAATTAACCCTCACAACATTTGGTGAGTCTCATGGTAAAGCACTCGGATGTATACTCGATGGTGTACCAGCAGGTCTAAAAATAGATGAAGATTTCATACAGTCAGAACTAGACAGAAGAAAACCGGGAAAGTCTAAACTCGAAACTGGACGCAAAGAAGATGACAAGTTTGAAATACTCTCAGGTACCTTTGAAGGCTTAAGTACAGGAACCCCCATAGCCATGGTTATTTTTAACACCAACCAAAAGTCACGTGACTATGACAATGTTAAAGATCTTTTTCGTCCTGGACACGCAGATTTTACCTACTTTCACAAGTATGGACTAAGAGACTACCGTGGCGGTGGACGCTCTTCTGCAAGAGAAACAGCTGCAAGAGTAGCAGGAGGAGCAATAGCCAAGCTCATGCTTAAAGAACTAGGCATAGAAGTACAAGCAGGCATTTGTGAAGTTGATGGCATCAAAGG
The DNA here is from genome assembly GCA_034658615.1 of Campylobacterota bacterium. GTDB lineage: Bacteria > Campylobacterota > Campylobacteria > Campylobacterales > Sulfurovaceae > Sulfurovum. The sequence goes on along the minus strand of JAYEFI010000184.1, from coordinate 2,151 downwards.
TGAACAGCAAGACTTTGCTCATGCTAGAACCTCTAAAGTTTATGCCTTAGACCCTAAGGTCGAAGCATTGCAAGAAGAAGCTGTCTTAAAAGCCAAAGAGAACCATGACTCTGTAGGTGGCGTGGTGCTTACCACTGCTACAGGCGTGCCTGTTGGACTAGGAGAACCTCTCTACTACAAACTAGATGCCATTCTTGCTGAGGCAATGATGGGCATAAACGCAGCAAAAGCTGTAGAGATAGGTGATGGTGTAGCCTCCACACATCTCAAAGGAAGCCAAAACAACGATGGCATACGTAGTGATGGTTTTACCTCTAACCACTCTGGTGGTATTTTAGGGGGCATCTCCAATGGTGATACCATTGTGGTTAAGACGCACTTTAAACCCACCCCTTCTATTTTTCAAGAGCAAGAGACAGTCAATACTTCTAACGAAGAGGTAGACTTTAACCTTAAAGGCCGTCATGACCCTTGTGTTGCCCTACGTGGTACAGTTGTTTGCGAGGCAATGATGGCACTCACCTTAGCAGATATGACCTTACTCAATATGGGTAAAAAGATGGAACACTTAACAAAGATTTATAAAGGATAACCCATGAAAAAAATTCTCGTCCCTGCGATTGTACTTCTTTTGGCTGTAGCAATTTACTATTTTACTATAGGCTCTTCTCAAGCCACTGCACAAATGAAACAGCAAATAAACAATGAACTAGCGAGTATAGCCTCAGAAGGCTTTTCTGTTCAAAACAGAGAAGTTACTGAAGAGAAAGAACATTTTATACTCTCCTTTGATGACCCTCAAAAAATAACTGCTTTTTTTAAAAAGCACAACAGCCCCTTAACACTAGAAGATGCAGAGGCACTTAAAGGGCTTAAGCTTGGTGTTGACATTGCCTATTTGGCAAATGCCTACTCCTCTGCTAGTTTTGACTTGTACCCTGTAACCTTACCAACAAGTATCATCACTGCTTTACAAACTGACAACAAGAAAGTACTCGAAGCACTTCAGAGCATCATAGACCGTAAAGTCTTGCTTGCACATATAGATGTCAATAAAGTAGGTACAGGGTTTAAGGGCTACATAAAAGACATCAATGAAACTATTGATACAGATGTCAATACTAAACTCTCTTTACAAAGCATGACATTTTCTGGTGATATTGACAACAATAAAGTCAAGTCTACTCACTATGCATTAAAGAGCATTGCTTATTCTATTGCTGATGCTTTTGACTTCACGGTACTTGGGGTAGAGGGTAGTCACCAAGCACAAGCAAACGATACCTACAGTGCACAAAAGATTTTACTAGAAGGCGGTGACTTTACCTATGCACTACATACGCTTACAGGTAAAGCAAGTGCTTCTAGCGAAAACAACCTTACTTCAACTTCTTTAGAAATGCATGTAGCAAGCATTGACATGATAGAAAAGAGAGACCATGACAAAATAGAAGATGTAAATCTAAACATACATGTTAAAAACCTCAATAACGAAGCTTTTGAACGATTACAAACCCTAGACCCTGAAGATGAAAAAGCTGTACTAGCAACACTACAAGAGCTCATCTCTCATGGTGTTGTCTTTGACATTAAAAACATCTCTGCAAATAGTGTTGAAACACAAGGAAGCAAACTAGGTGGTTTCAAGTTCTTTGCTACTGTGAGCCTAGACAAGTCACTAAATGTTTCTCAAGCAAAGAACAACCCCATGTCTACACTCTCTGCACTTGATGCACATCTTAATCTCTCTGTAAATAGTGGTCTATTTGCACTCATTGCACAACAACCTCAAGCGATGATTGCCCTTATGATGATGCCCCCTAAAAATGATGGTGACAACAAAGTCTACGACCTAAAAGTCAAAGATGGTAATGTAGTGATTAACGGTAAAAAAGCCTTTTAAATCAAAGGACACCTCTAATAATTAGGTTCATCTAAGCATTTCACCCGAAATGTCTTACGATGCACCTCACACCTGTCATACTTAGCCAAAGCTTCCATATGTGCTTTAGTTCCATAGCCTTTGTGCTTCTCAAAACCATACTGAGGGTAGGTTTCTGCCATTTTAACCATCTCTCTATCTCTTGTCACCTTAGCCAATATACTCGCAGCTGACACCTCTGCTACCTTGTCATCTGCTTTGACCATAGT
>JAYEFI010000183.1:0-6526 GCA_034658615.1 Campylobacterota bacterium | reverse complement strand
ACAACCTCAAGCAACTTATGCTAAAATCGTCCAAATTTTGACAAGGATAGTATAGATGGAAAAACATGTATGGTTAAAGAGATGGGAAAATAAGGAAACAGGCTTTCATGAAAGTAGTGTCAACCCTCTACTGCTTAAGCACTTTCATGCATTAGAACTTCCACTTGCAAGTCGTATTTTTGTACCTTTGTGTGGTAAAAGCTTAGATATTGGTTGGTTTTTATCCAAAGGTTACTGCGTGGTAGGAGTAGAGTTTAGTGAAGAAGCAGTCAAGGCACTCTTCAAAGAACTTGGGGAAGAACCCTATATTGTAAATGATGGCAATCTTACACATTATAGTGCAGAAAATATAGACATCTATGTGGGTGACTTTTTTGACCTTACACTTGAGTTAGTAGGCAATATAGATGCTGTCTATGACAGAGCTTCTATAGTAGCTTTACCTGCTGAAATACGTCCAAAGTATGCTAAACACATATTGGAACTCACAAAACATGCATCGCAATTACTAGTGAGCATAGAGTATGACCAAAGCTTAAGCAACAGAACACCGTTTAATGTAGATGGTGATGAACTACATACATACTACGCTTCACATTACACACTTACCAAACTAGATTCAATAGAGATAGCTGGTGGTTTTAAAGGTAAAGTACCCGCACATGATACAGTATGGCTTTTAGAAAATTAAATCGAAACAAGATTTAAATTTACTTATGGTTTAGAAAAATATACTAAAATTGCTTATAAATTATAACTCCCAAGGAATACAATGAAAAAAATATTATTATTATCACTCTCTTCTATTTTTATGACACTAACCCTACAAGCTACAGATCTTATAGTTAAAACCGGTAAATTAAGTGTGGACAATACCATAGCAAAAATAAAAAATATGATAGACCATAAAGATGGTTTAGGTGTTTTTACAATTATTGATCATAAAAAAAATGCTCTAAATATTAGTATGGATATGCATGAGACTCAAGTGATTATCTTTGGTAATCCAAGAATGGGTACAAAAATCATGGAACAAGACCCTTTAGCAGCACTAGACTTACCTCTTAAAATACTTGTGTATAGTGAAAATAATATGACCAAGATTGTTTACCGTGACCCTCAAAAATGGAGAAAAAACTTTAATCTTGACAAATGTACACTCATAGACAGAATGAGTGGTGCACTTAATACAATTACTACTAAAGCATCTGAAAAATAATATTTTACCTATGAATAGAAGTTTCTTTAAAATATTAATCTCTGCTACCACTGTTCTACCACATTTTTTACTTAAATGGCTTCTAAAATATGAAAAAAGTCTCTAGCTATCCTCTAATGTGATATAATTTTACCCAATAAAAATGAAGGTACTAAACGTGGAAACCTCTACATCAAAAACACAAAAGTTTATACTTAAGCTATTTCCAGAGATTATGGTAAAAGGTTCTTCTGCTAAACGTCAAATGGTGGGACAGCTTTATAATAATCTTTTAAAAATTTTAACCAATATAGACGAAAACATATTAGTCAAGAAATTTTCAGACAAAATTGAAGTTGTAACACCTATTGAAGCACTTATAGAGATAAGACAAGTGCTTTTAGATACTCCTGGCATCGAACAGGTGCTAGAAGCACTTCAGTTTGACAAAATGGAAACACTCGATGAGATTAAAATAAAAATTGGCGAAACTATGCACAGAGACATAGAAGGTAAAACGTTTGTGGTACGTGCCAAGCGTTCTGGAAAACATGCGTTTAAGTCAACAGACCTTGAACAAACAGTGGGTGGTTATATGCTAGCAACTTACCCATCTAATGGTGTAGATTTACATAACCCAGAAGTCACTTTACGTATAGAGCTTATAAATAATCAGCTCAATATTATTACTACTAAACATCAAGGACTTTCTGGTTTCCCCATAGGTACACAAGGCGATATACTTTCACTTATGTCTGGTGGTTTTGACTCAACTATTGCCTCTTACCTGAGTATGAAACGTGGTATGAAAACGCATTTTATATTTTTTAACCTAGGTGGCATAGCACATGAAATAGGCGTCAAACAAGTTGCTCTGTACCTTTGGAGTAAATTTGGTTCTTCACATAGAGTCAAGTTTATCTCTGTACCTTTTGATGATGTACTCACCGAAATATTTCGCTCAACACATGAAACCTATATGGGAGTGACACTCAAACGTCTTATGCTCTTAGCATCTGAAAAAGTAGCAGATGAGATGGAAATAGATGCCCTACTCACTGGTGAGTCAGTCGCACAAGTAAGTAGCCAAACGCTACGTAACCTAGCACTTATTGACCAAGTCACAAACAAACTTGTTTTGCGTCCTTTAGCTACCATGAATAAACCTCAAATTATAGACATAGCAAACTCTATAGGTACACGAAGATTTGCAGAGAGTATGCCAGAGTATTGTGGTGTTATTTCTAAAAACCCTATTACACACGGTTCATACAAACGTATGGAGAAAGAGGCAAAGCGTTTTGACTATGCCGTACTAGATAAAGCTGTGTGTGATGCTAAGACTATTTATGTTGATGAAGTAATAGCAGATGTTACTGCTGCATCGCCCATAGAGGTTATACAGGACTTAACAGATGAGTATGTAGTCATAGACATACGTGCTGAAGATGCATGTATAGAAACAGGTTTTGAAAGTATAAAAATACCTTTTCACAAACTTAAAAGTGAATTTAAGAAATTAGATAAGCATAGAGAGTACCTACTCTACTGTGAAAAAGGCATTATGTCTCAGTTGCATGCACAATACTTACGTGATGCCCAAAACACTCAAAATGTAAGGGTTTATAGACCTATTTAAACGCTTCATCTACTATGTGACATATAGTATGACCTAAAAGTATATGCATCTCTTGTATGCGAGGTGTGTCATTTGATGGAACCACTAAATTGATGTCACAGACATCATTCATTTTTCCTCCATTATTACCAGACAATCCTATGCAAGTACATCCCATAGTTTTGCCTAGTTTGAACGCAGAGAGTACATTTTCAGAGTTACCTGATGTAGAGATGCCTATAAGTAAATCGCCTTCATTTGCTAGTGCTTCAACTTGTCTATCAAATATCTTGTTGTAACCAAAGTCATTTGCAATGGCTGTGAGTGCAGAAGTATCTGTTGTCAAAGCAATAGCAGGTAAACCTATGCGTTCTGTCTTGTATCGTCCTGTAAGTTCGGCCGCTATATGTTGTGCATCTGCAGCTGAGCCACCATTGCCACAGAGTAAAATCTTATTTCCATTTTTTAACGTCTCCACTACACGTAAAGCCACCTCTTCTAAGGTAGACTCCATAGTACCTATAACTGATTCTATGGTTTTTAAATGTGCATTAAATTCTTGGGTTATTATCGTATTAGCATTGATCATTTTTTATCCCTTCGAGTTGTATCCGTTCTATGGTTTTTGTAGTACTTTTTCCATTGACAAATTCTACTAAACGTAGTTCATCTGCTATATCTTGTCCCACTACCTCTTTACCCTTATAGTCACCACCTTTGACGAGTATATGTGGTGCTACCGTTTTTATAAGTTCATAGGGTGTGTCATCATAGAACTTCACTACATAATCTACAGCTTCTAGTGACGCCAATATATAAGCTCTGTCATCTTCAGTATTAATGGGTCTAGCATCTCCTTTAAGTCTTTTTACACTAGCATCTGAGTTAAGTCCTACAACCAGTATATCACCATAACTTTTGGCTTCTTCTAAATACTTTACATGACCTACGTGCAATATATCGAAACAGCCATTGGTAAAAACAAGTTTTTTACCTCGTTGTTTGAATCCTTCACACAATACACTAATTTCATCTAATGTTTTAATGTGTGAACTACTTACTGATTTATTAAGACTAGATTTATATTCTATGACTTCATTGAGTGTTGCTGTTGCTGAGCCTATTTTACCTACAACAATACCTGCACAAAGGTTTGAAAACTTGACTGCTTCGTCTATGTTATAGCCACATGCTAAAGCAAAAGAGAGAGATGCAATAACTGTATCTCCAGCACCAGTTACATCAAACACTTCACGTGCTACGGTAGGGTGTTTGCGTAATGTACCATCATAAAGGGCAATGCCCTCTTCACTAAGTGTTATGAGAGAGATGGCTAATTCACAACTTTTTTGTATGTGCGTAATGGCAGTATATAAGCTTGTTTCATCATCAATATCAATGCCACTTGCTTCAATAGCCTCTTTTTTGTTGGGCGTTAAAAGATAAGCACCTTTGTATTTTGAAAAGTCTGAGCCCTTTGGGTCTACCAATACTTTTTTATCATGCTCTTTACTTATTGCAAGTAACTTTTGAGTAAGTGTATCTTTCAATACTCCTTTCCCATAGTCGGAAAAAATGATAATTTCATACTCTGTAACCATGTTAGAAAAAATGTTTATTAATTGTTCTTCTTCGGACTTTTCAATGGGGTTTGTAGTCTCATTATCGTAACGGATGACTTGTTGTTGAGATGCTATGATACGACTTTTTTTCGTTGTGAGTCTCCCCTCTTGAATGACTAAATGACTAGAAGAAACATTAATATCTTCAAGAAGTGTGCTAAGCTCTTGTGCATTTTTGTCATCACCAATAACTGAGAGTACATCTACTTTTGCACCTAGGGAAATGAGGTTATGAATTACATTACCAGCCCCACCTAAAACTGTAGTTTCTTTCTGAACAGATACTACTTGTACTGGAGCTTCTGGAGAGATTCGTGTACATTCTCCCCACAAGTAGTGGTCTATCATTAAGTCACCAACTACCATGATTTTTGGATTTTTATCTTTGAGTGCTAACATGGTTTGACCTTTTTAATATTATTAGAAATGATTATAACGGGTTTATACTCTTTTGTTGATGAGTAGAAAGAGACCTAAACAAAGTGCCGATACCATAATGATTGATGCACCAGAAGTGAGGTCATAACTATAAGATAACCATAAACCTACAAGTGTAAAAAATGTAGCGATACTGCCCGATAAAAACATCATACTAAAGAGTGAATGTGTAAGTTTTTCAGAGATGTACACTGGTATAGTTAGCATGGCTATTACCAATATAAGTCCTACTACCTTAATGGCAATCACAACAGTGAGTGCAGAAAGTACTAAGATAAGTGTATAGAAAAACTTTACATTTACGCCACGTAAGTTCGCATACTCTGAATCATAAGATACAGCCAATATATCTCGGTACCAAAAAGTAACCACAACCAATATTACTACTAAAAGACTTGCCATAAAATATAAATCTTCACTGCTTACAGCAAGAATAGAACCAAAGAGATAACTCATTAAGTCTACATTATACCCAGGAGTAAGGTCTACAAATATCACACCAATCGCCATACCAACAGCCCAAATAAGCCCTATAAATGTATCTATCCTGTGGCGTTTTTTAAGTGTTAAAAATGCAATAAGTAAAGCTGCAGCCACAGCAAAGAGAGATGCTCCTAAAAAGATAGGTAATCCAAAATAAACGGCTAGTCCTATGCCACCATAAGAAGTATGTGCAATGCCTCCTGCTAAAAATACCATTCGATTCACAACAATGAGTGAGCCTATAATACCTGCTGCGAAACTAACCAATATACCAGCAAGAAGTGCATGTTGCATAAATTCAAAAGAGAGTGCTTCTATCATGGTTTTGCTCTCCATGGTTTTGTTCTCCATGTTTTAATGTCATCTTCACAAGTATGACAATTGTCGCTACCTAACATTTGTAAAAGTTCTATTTCACAAAAATGTCCATCATCTCCGTGTGTATGAAATGTTGACTCTTTATCTGAAATATCATGATAAGAGAGTTTTTTATTAATATGAGCAGCTGAAGAAGCATATTCTAAAATAACAGATATATCGTGACTCACAACAACAATAGTGATCTGTGCATTCAAAATTTTGAGAAGTTCATAAATCTCTCTTTGTCCAGAAATATCAATACTAGAAGTTGGTTCATCGAGTATTAGTATCTGAGGGTGTGCACAAAGTGCACGGGCTATCATGACTCTTTGTCTTTGACCACCAGAGAGTGAACCAATTTTAATTTCTGCAAAATCTGCCATACCTACTTGTTCTAATGCACCCATGGCACAAAGTTTTTCATGCTTACCATACCCAAATAGAGGACGTTTACCCTCCACATGTCCCATCATAACAACCTCTATTACCTTAATAGGGAAATTGGTATTGACATTGGTATTTTGTGGCACATAGCCGATTTTGTTGAGGCTTTGTTTAGGTTTTTTTCCTAAAACTTTGATAGTGCCTTTTTTTGCCTTTTCTATGCCAAGAATGAGTTTTAGTAAGGTAGATTTACCTCCACCATTGGGTCCAATAATGGCTAAAAAATCTTTTTCTTCTACATTTAAATTAATGTTTTCCAAAACAAGTTCTTTTTCATAGGCAAAACTTAGGTTTTCTATCTCTATACTTTTCATTTTATAATCTTCATTTTTTACCAGTAATCACTTTTGATATATCAATAAG
>JAYEFI010000182.1:0-22215 GCA_034658615.1 Campylobacterota bacterium | reverse complement strand
ATGCAGCCTACTTGGCAATCCAGATTATGGCACTTCAAGATGATGAGCTCAATGTAAAACTACAAGAAGACCGCATAAGCAAAGCAAAAAAAGTAGAGCTTGACTCTTCTGAGATAGAAATAATACTGTAAAATTAGAAAGTAGAAATAAACCATGAATAAAGAAGCAATTACTTTTAGCGATATGTTACTAAAACTACAACAATACTGGGCAGAGCAGGGGTGTAACATTGTACAGCCGTATGACATCCCATCAGGCGCAGGGACATTTCACCCGGCAACACTGCTTAGAAGTCTAGACTCTCAGCCTTGGTCGGCAGCCTATGTGGCACCGTCACGTCGTCCTACAGATGGGCGTTATGGTGAGAACCCAAATAGACTAGGGGCTTACTATCAATTTCAAGCTCTCATAAAACCAAGTCCAGACAACATACAAGAACTTTACTTGAAGTCATTGGAGTATTTGGGGCTAAACCTGCAAGAACATGACATTCGTTTTGTAGAAGACAACTGGGAGTCACCAACACTTGGTGCATGGGGTCTTGGTTGGGAAGTATGGCTTGATGGTATGGAAGTGACTCAGTTTACTTACTTTCAACAAGTAGGAGGCATAGCCTGTGACCCTGTGGCCGTAGAGATAACCTATGGTACAGAACGTTTGGCTATGTATTTACAGGGTGTAGACTCAGTTTATGACCTAGTATGGAATAAAATGGGTGATACTGTAACTACGTATGGTGATGTACATAAACAGACAGAGTATGAGTTCTCAAAGTATCACTTTGAAGTGGCTAATGTTGAAAATTTATTTCAGCATTTTGAAGATGCTTCTAACGAATGTAAAGTATGTTTAGATGCAGGACTTCCTTTGCCAGCGTATGACCAATGTATGGTGGCTTCTCATGCGTTTAATGTACTTGATGCGAGAAAAGCTATTTCTCAACTACAAAGACAAAACTACATACTGAAAGTAAGAGAACTCTCCATAGGGTGTGCAGAGCTTTACAAAGCACAAGAGCAAGAGCGTAATGAAAGAGTAAAGGGTTAAGTTGCAGAGTACTATGATTGAAAAATTAGTCACTTCCAATTTAAAAATGGGTGTTATTGCGGGTGGACAGCTGGGGAAGATGCTCATACAAGAGGCAAGCAGATGGGATATTTCGAGTTATGTACTAGACCCAGATGAAGGTTGTTCTGCACGTAATGTAGCCAATGTCTATGTAAAAGGTGACTTTAGAGATTTTGATGATGTGTATGCTTTTGGTAAACAAGTAGACATTCTTACCTATGAACTCGAAGACATCAACATAGAAGCACTACAACAGCTCAAAGCAGAAGGGCTTCAAATCCTTCCTGATCCTGATACCTTAGCACTCATACAAGACAAAGGACTTCAAAAAGAGTTTTATGCAAAACATAAGATGCCCACATCACCGTTCAAATGTTATGAAACCACAGTGGAGATAGAAAAAGCCATAAAGTGTGGCGAGTTGACATACCCATTTGTGCAGAAGTTACGTAAAGGTGGCTATGATGGGCATGGCGTTGCACTTATAAAAAACGCTAAAGATACTTTACTTGATGGTGCTTCTATGGTAGAAGACAAAGTAGATATACACAAAGAAATAGCAGTCATAGCTGCTAGAAATGCTGGGGGTGAAGTACGTTGTTTTCCTGCTGTTGAGATGAGTTTTGGTGAAGAGACTAACTTGGTAGAAGAGATTTTTTGTCCCTCTAACATTACTTTAAAACAAGCAGAAGTGGCAGAACTACTCGCAAAAGAAATTATAGAAAACCTCGATATGGTCGGCTTATTGGCTGTTGAGTTTTTTATAGACGCTAAAGGGCAAATACTTATCAATGAAGTAGCACCTAGACCTCATAACAGTGGTCACCATACGATAGATGCTTCGGTTACTTCTCAGCTTAAACAGCTTTTACGAGCCATATTTAACTTGCCTTTGGGAAGCACGGCACTCACTACCGCCTCGGTGATGCTCAACCTTTTAGGAGAAGCAGAGCATGAAGGTCCTGTATATTATGAAGGCTTTGCTGAATGTATGACAATAGACGGAGTAAAAATCCATCTTTATGGTAAAAAAATGACAAGACCTTCAAGAAAAATGGGGCATGTGACCATCTTAGGTAACACTGTGGAAGAAGCACTGAACAAAGCTAAAGAAGTAAAAAAATTACTAAAGGTAAAATCATGTCAAAAGTAGTAGCAAAAGTAGTCGTGAGTATTGTTATGGGTTCAGACTCAGACCTACCTGTCATGCAAGCAGCAGCAGATATGTTGGAACAGTTTGGTGTAGGGTATGAACTTGACGTTGTCTCAGCACACAGAACACCTGAAAAACTTTTTGAGTACTCAAAAAATGCCCATAAACGTGGCATTCAAGTCATTATAGCAGGTGCTGGCGGTGCGGCACATTTACCTGGTATGATAGCGTCTATGTCACCACTACCAATCATCGGTGTGCCTGTAAAGTCAAGTAACTCCATAGACGGATGGGACTCCATACTTTCCATACTCCAAATGCCTGGTGGTGTGCCAGTGGCTACTGTGGCACTCAATGGTGCTAAAAATGCAGGTATCTTAGCAGCTCAAATAGTAGGTGCTAGTGATGAGAAGATAAGAGAAGAGATTATTGCTTACAAAGAAGACTTAAATGCTCAAGTGATGGAAAAGTCTAAAAGGGTTAAAAAATAAACATATGAAACTACAAGAAATATACAATCACTTAGACAAGATAAGCCCTTTTGAACTCCAAGAGAAGTGGGATAATTCTGGGCTTATTTTAGGAGATATGTCTAGAGAAGTCTCTCAGATAGTTGTTTCTTTAGATATTGATTTGGAGATGATAAAAGAGGCAAAAGAGGGTACACTTTTTGTGGTGCATCATCCGCTTATATTTGGTAAATTGACGCAACTTGATTTTGCTAAATACCCTTCTAATTTAATGGAAGCAATGATACTGAAAAAGCACTCTTGTATAGCATTGCATACCAACTTTGACCAAACACATTTAAATAAATATGTTTTTGAAAAAATTTTAGGCTTCACACTTACTTCACAGAGTGCTTTTCTTTGTATGACAAAAGATGAATGGAACTATAAAGCACTTTTAACACACATAAAAGAGAAGTTAGGTTTAGCTACTTTAAGGGTGGTAGGAAAGAAAGAAAACATCAAATCTATAGCACTTTGTACAGGTGCAGGGGCTTCACTTATGGATGAGGTAGAGGCAGATTGTTTTTTAACAGGGGACATCAAATACCACGATGCGATGAAGGCGATGAGTGAAGATTTGATGATGGTGGACATTGGACATTATGAATCTGAGAAGTTTTTTGCCCAGATACTTTTAAATGAATTGAAAGTTTTACCTATTTTGGCTATAATTGCAAATTCTAAAAACCCATTTCAAATTGAGACAGGTACTTAAGAGCGTCTTTGACCTTCTGCATACGTAACAGAAGTAACGCTTAAACTCCAAAAGGATAGAGATTGAACAAACACTTGAATGAGCTTATAGAGCTTTCTAAAAATGACCAAGCTATTGATAGCTATACACCACAGATAGAAGCTGCAGATAAAAAAGTAGCAAAGATACAAAAAAAGATTGATACTGCACAAGCTGAATTTGATGACTTAACATCTAGCATTGCGGACAATAAAGAAAAAGTACAAGGTTTTAATGAACAGCTTACTTTGTTGCATGAACAACTTACACTTAATGTTAAAAAAGCAAAAGAGATTACGACAGAAAAAGAGATGAAAGCACTCTCTTTAGAAGAAGATATAGCAAAAGAAAAAATGACTTTTGCAAATGAAGAGATTGAAAGACTTGAAGGCATCAATGTTACAAAAGGCGAGCTTTTAGAAGAAGTTTCTGAAAAAGTAAAAACGTTAACAACTGAGTTTGATGAGATAGTTAAAGAAGTTTCTGTTGTAAGAGATGAGATAGAAAAAAGTAAAGGTCTACTGTTTAAAAAAAGAGAAGAATTTACTAGAAATCTAGAACAAAAAGTACTTGCCTTTTATGAAAAAATTCGTATTTGGGCGGGTAACACAGCAGTTGTTCCTGTAAAAAAACAAGCATGTTACGGATGTTACATGAAACTCAATGACAAAACATATTCAGAAGTGATTAAAGCTGATGAGATTTGTAATTGTCCTTATTGTGGACGTATTTTATATATTGAGCCTGTTTCTGCTGAGACTGCTTAAGAACACTTATAAAGCAAAAGTTTCACAAGTCTACACTAAGGCTGAGCTTTCCTTGGTGGAATGCTCACGTGACTGATCGATTGTTTGGGAGTAATTATGAACAAACTATTCTTTTTTCTCTATAGTTTTTTAGTACTATTTTTGTACATCGTTACACTTCCCTTTTTCCTTTTATTTTCACTTAAAACCAAATATAAAGAGTCTATCCCTGCACGTTTTTTTCTGTGGAAAAATAAACCTTTAAGCCCTCATGGTATTTGGTTTCACTCCTGTTCTTTTGGTGAGGCTAAAGCCATTAAGCCCTTGGTCGATAAACTTCCTTCCCATGTACTGCGTATGAGTACTACTACTCAGACAGGTTTTGAAGCCATACAGGACTATACTGACGAGGTGCGTTATTTGCCTTTTGAACCTTTATTGTTTTATTGGAGTAAGCCACAAAAGGCTTTAGTGGTAATGGAAGCAGAATTTTGGTATTTACTCTTTGTATTGGCTAGCAAGCGAGGAGCAAAAACGTTACTCATTAATGCACGTATGTCTGAACGGTCTTACCCGAAGTATGTACGCATGAAGTGGTTGTATGTACAAATATTTAAACACATCGATGAAGTCTATGCTCAAACCATACTAGATAAAGAGCGTTTAGAGTCTTTAGGTGCAAAAAATGTGACTGTAACGGGAAACATTAAACTCTCTAAACTTCCTACGCCTTCTAAAATTTTTACCAAACCTCAAGCACTGACTCTTTGTGGGGCAAGTACGCATGAAGGTGAAGAAGAGATAATTTTAGAGGCATTTTTAGATTTTAAAAAAGAAAATAACCATGCCAAGCTCATTATGGTGCCTAGACACCCTGAACGTTTTACTAAAGTTGCTTCGATGATAGAAAAAATTGCACAAAAGAGTAATTTGTCTTGGCATAGGTATTCTGAAAATAGCACTTTTTATGATGATATTATTTTGGTCGACGCACTAGGTGAATTGGTCAATATTTATGCTATTTCAGACATTGTGATACTTGGGGGTGCCTTTGCTCCTATAGGGGGTCATAATGCAGCAGAGGCTGCACAGTTTGGCTGTAAGATTATCTCTGGAAAACACTATTTTAATCAAACAGATATATTTCAAGCTGTGGAGGGTATAGCTGTCGTTGAAAGTTCGAATCTCTCACGTAGGTTATTGCAACATGGACTATTGAAGCCAACTAAAATTAAACATAGAACAGATATTTCTCCGATTTTGAAAAGTTTGGAAAGTGTTTTATAGTATTGAGGTAGATGAAGATTGAGATAATAATGTCGTAAGTATTTTGTTACTTACGACATGTTGAAGTTATTCTTCTGTTAGTTCTTCAAGAATCCCAGCAATCATATTTTGCGTTTTGTTTACTTCTTTGAGTGTGTCTGCATCTTTTATGCCAAGGTCATTTGTCCAGTTGCTAATAGATGGAAACTCTATGTGTACAGCCTTTTCAGCTTTCTTTTTGTAAATAACGAGTGAAAATGGTGCGTATGAACCCGCATCTGGGTGTTCTTTGGAAACAGGGAATATAGCATTAAATCTGATGATTGAATAGGTGTCAAAAAAATCATAGGTTTCATCTTGAAAAGAATACGACTTAGGTACTAGGTAACCCGCTGAGCTTATTTCACTTTCAAACTCTTCTTTAAAGGCATCTTTAGCATCACTATAGGTATCACCATCTTCTAGTTCAAGTTCGGTTGTAAATGCTGTGATTATTTTATCGTCTATCGATTTTTGTTTATTGTCTTTGGTTACATAAGCACCTTTAGGAAGTGCTTTGTGTAAAGCAACATCGAGTAGCTTAGCATAAGCAACTAAGTCCGTATTGTCAACAGGTATGTTGGTAATTCTAGCCATACCTTGTAACGATAGTGTAGAGATATTTATTGTATTTTTTGCATCATCAGAGTAGATAGACATAGATAAGGGTGTAATGCGTCCAATACTTGGGTACTTCTTCATGAGTTTCGTTATAGATGCATCATGGGTAAAAATGGCTAAATTATACGATTTATGATGTGTCTTTTTGTATCTTTTTTCAAAAATAGAGTTCATGTCGTTATTGACCTGTACAGTCATTTTACTAGCATTAAATGCTTCTTCTATGCTTTTAGCAGTGATTTTACCATCTGCATTATCTGCACTAAATATTTGATTGTTGGCTGTACTTGCTACAGATGCTGTGAGTCCTAAGATTAAAAATAATCCAAAAATGATTGATGTTTGTTTCATTACTATCCTTCGTTGTTAGTATGATTGTATTTTACTGTAACAAGCTTATTTTTGTATAGACTACAATTTCTCAAAAAGTGCTATAATTCTATCATTAAGACAGCGTTGCAAAAGAATATTCTAAAAAGTATTCTGGGATAGTGCATGAAGGATAGACAACAATGGCTACAGATAAAGCATATAAAATACTTGCCGTGCAGCAAGATATTTCCAATAAAAAAGCAAAAGAGTTGATAGACAGAGGACTTGTGTTTGTTGAAGATAAAAAAGTCAAAATAGCACGTGCTGAAATACATACTGAGACTATTTTTCGTATAGAATACCCTGAAGATATAGAAATACTCTATCAAGATAATGACGTTATAGCTATTAACAAACCAGCACAAGTAGACTCATACGAAATACAAGATGCAGTAGAAGGTGCTGAACTTTTACATAGACTCGATAGAGATACCTCAGGAGTATTGCTTTTAGGTAAAAATAGAACGTTTATAGACCGTGCTATTGAAGAGTTTAAGGCACGTCGAGTGGAGAAGCATTATGTTGCTTGGGTTGAGGGTGTTTTGTATGAGAAGGTAGAGATAAATGAACCTATACATACGGTAAAAAAAGGAAAAGCATTTTCTCTTATAGACCCTGTACGAGGTAAAAAAGCACATACGGTTGTTAAACCTGAAGAGCTACAAGGAAAAAAGTCGAAAGTGCATGTAGAAATTACCACAGGACGTACACATCAAATACGTGTACATCTGGCACATATTGGACATGCCATTATAGGAGATGAACAGTATGGAAGTCGTACACAATCTAAAAGAATACTTTTACACTCTAGTAAAATGAAAATATTAGATTATGAATTTAATGCTACTGAACCAAAAGATATAGCACGTTATAAATAATTATTGGACGTAAAAATCTGATTTTAAAAGAAGAGTATCTTTTTCATAAATTGATGCAGAGAATAGGTCACCTTTTTTGTAAGTAGTTACACCTTTGGGTGTTCCTGTCATAATAATGTCACCATCTTCTAAAGTCATAAACTTTTGAATTTCATTGAGTATTTTAGCTGGTTTATAAATCATCAAATCGTAATTAGCGTGCTGTACAAGTGTTTGGTTGATATAGAGTTTCATTTCAATATCTTCAATATTCCCATTAAAAGGTACAAAGTGACTAAATACAGCTGAAAGGTCAAATCCTTTTGCTCTTTCCCAAGGTAAACCTTTGTTTTTTAGTTTGTTTTGTAAGTTTACTTTTGTCAAGTCTAAGCCAAATCCTATACCCTCAATATGCTTATTTTGTATTAAAAAGCATATCTCACCTTCAAAACGGCAATCTTCTTGAATATAATAAAGAGTATTTGTAATAGCAGAATTAGGTTTATTAAATAAAACCATACTATCGGGAGTTTCGTTATTTAATTCTTTGATATGCTCAACATAGTTTCGACCCACACAGATAACTTTACTAGGGTGTATAGATTTTTCTTGATATTGTATTGTATTATTCATCTTTTAATCCAAAATATTTTTTAGAGTAAGCCCCCATCTAAGTCAAGGGATTACATATGGGGACTTACTCTAAAAAAGCATACCAAGAATAGTAATTCTTGGTATGTAGGGCGGTTAGATTAAAAGTTCATATAGTAAATGATTCTGAAATCATCTCTATCTTCTCTATCTGACTCATCAGTTTGATCTTTCATAGAGTAACGTACTCTAATTTTTGACCAGTCGTTGATTGTGTATTTACCATCGAAGTTAAATTCAGAGAAATCATCTCTTACATTACCTTCATCAGCAGCTACATCTACGTAACCAAATTTAAGGCTAAGACCAGCCATTGGTTTAACTACAATTTGTCCACCAAATGCTGTACTTGCCTCGTAGTTACCGTAACCTTGTTGCCAATCTGAATACATTGGCCCAGATTCAAATGCTTTAAAGCTGTTATCTGAAATTTGGTCATAAAGTGCGGCTACATCAAACATACCAAGTGTAGTACCGATTTTAGCACCAACTAAAGTAGAATCTTCACCTTCTGCATAAGTGTTCCCACCATACTGAGCTTTAATGTATGTATTTTTACCAACTGGCAATGCATACTTTGCATCAATGTAAGTATATGTTTCTGTTGCAGCATTATCTGTTAATGCTGAAACGTATTGACCTCTTAAAGATAAGTTTTCAATACTTTTGTTTGCAAGTGAGATGTAAGCAATACCATCTGTTCCTGTTCTTTTTTCATTAAAAGCATTATCTTTTGATGTAAAACCTGTTTCTCTATCTACAAAACCAACTTCAACCATAGTATTAGGGATATCAGTATTTCTAATAATAGCTGCTTCATAAACCGTTGGAAGTATTCTTAAATCATGGTTTTGGATAAGTGGAGTAGAAAGTTGTTGACGACCCACTTTAAACATAGTATTTCCTAAGTCATACTGTAAGTACGCCTCACCAAGAAATGCTAAATCTTCACCATCACGTCCAAGAATACTTGTACCTTTACCTTCTTCTCTAGTAAATGTACTACCTAGTCTTGTACTTGAGTAGTGTGCTAAACCAAACTTAAATCCGTTGTATGCTGCACTTTCGTACTTGATGATACCACCGGCTGTTAATGCAGTTGCATTTGGTATTCCTGTGTTGTCTTCATCAAAACTTCTATCAAAGTAGAATGCTCTTAGGTTTGCTGTAAATGTACCATTCTTTAGTGCTTCTGAAAAACTACCTGTTGCTACAGGTGCTTCTTCTGTAGATGTTTCTACCTGTGGTATTTCCACTGGATTGATTGTTCCACCTGCGAGTAATGCACCTGAAGTGATTACTGAAAGTAAGAGTATTTTTTTCATTATATTTCCTTTTATTGTTTTGTTAATTTATTTTTTTGCATAAAATACACGAGTGCGTATAATGCAAAACCTACGCCGTATGACACATATTCAGAACCGAAGTTTAACCATGAACTTGTCATATTTGGGATAAGCATGAATGGTACAACTGAGAAAAGAAGTAACCTTTCTACCCCACTTGTTTTAGTCAATACCCAACTTTGTGTTGCTGATGAGAATGCAAACATCCCAGCAGCAGCTGTGATAAAGATAAGTCCGATTTCACCAGGATTAGTTATCCATTGCCATAAAGCAGGGTTGTTTGGATCAGCTGCATCAACCCCCTCAATGAGTAAAAGCTTATTGTTAAAAAAGAATGCAAATGGTAAAAGAGCAGTTCGAATATCATAAGCAAAACCTTGTAACCCTGTTTTGATTGGATCACTCTTTGCAATCCCGGCTGCGGCATAAGCCGCCATACCAACAGGTGGTGTGTCATCTGCTAGTATTCCGAAATAAAATACAAATAAGTGTGCAGCAATAGCTGGGATAACATACCCCAAATCACCCGCAAGTGTCATAATTACTGGAGCAGTCAACGCTGCCATTACAATATAGTTTGCAGTAGTAGGAAGACCCATACCAAGAATAAGTGAAACAATGGCTGTTAGTAGTAAGACAGCGATAATATATCCACCAGATAACTCTTCTATAACTTCAGCTAAAATGAGACCAATACCCGTTAGTGTGACTGAACCTACAACAATACCTGCTACAGCAGTAGCAATAGCAATAGGTACCATATTTTTAGCACCATTAATCATTCCATGACCAATATCAACAAACCCACTTAGCCATATTTCTAATGTTAGTTCTTTTTTTTCTAAGAATGCATAGGCTGGACGCTGAAGTACCATTATAAGCATCATAAAGAAAATAGCATTAAATGCTGCCATTTGTGGTGATTGTCTGAGAATGATAAGTGTATACATCAAAAAGAATATAGGTACTATATAGTGTATACCACTTTTAAAAACTACAAAAGCTTTTTGTAGTTTTGATGCATCTTCACCTTTTATGCCTAGTTTTTTTGCTTCTAAATGCACAATATAAAATAGAGCAAAATAACTGACAAATGCTGGAATAGCTGCTGCCATGATAACATCGGTATATGCTAATCCTAAGAATTCAGCAATAATAAATGCAGCAGCTCCCATAATTGGAGGCATGAGTTGACCATTGGTAGATGCTGCAACTTCTACAGATGCAGCTTTGTAGCCAGGGAAACCAAGTCTTTTCATAAGAGGTATAGTAAATGTACCTGTGGTTACTGTATTTGCTATGGATGATCCTGAGATGACTCCCATCATACCTGATGCAGCAACCGAAGCTTTTGCGGGACCTCCATCATATTTACCTAAAAGAGCATACGCCAGATCGATAAAGTATTTACCTGCCCCCGCACGTTCTAGTAGTGCACCAAAAAGTACAAATAAAAATACATAAGAAGCTGATACTCCTAGAGGAACACCAAAAATACCTTCAGTAGTGAGGTACATCTGACCTACAATTTTATTGATACTTGCACCTTTGTGTGCGATGAGGTCAGGCATGTATTGACCAAAATAATCATAGAGTAAAAAGATACTAGCAATGATTGGTAAAGCCATTCCTAAAGAACGTCTAGCTGCTTTAAGTAGTAAAAAAATACTTGCGATACCCATGGCTACATCAAGGGGAGACCATGCACCACTTCGTGCATTTAGAGCATCATAATTAATAAATATATATAGTGCTCCAATTACCGCTGAAATACCAATAGGAAAGTTATACCAAGGGATACTACTCATTGTTTTTGGTGTTCTGAACATTGGATACATCGCAAATGCTAATGCCAAAGCAAAAGCTAGGTGAAATGAACGCACAAAGACACTATTTGTTGGTACAACTACCACATAAATTTGGTAGAGTGACCAAGAAAAGGCAATGATTGCTATCATCCAGTATTGCCAACTACCTTCTTTTAGGTTACGTTGACCCTCTAACTTTTCGACAAGATCTAAATCTTTTTTTAAATCTTGTTCATTTTTAGTCTCTGTAGACACAAGAACCTCCTTCTAAATTTTCGTGATTATTTTATTTTAAGATTCCCGCTTCTTTAAATGCTTTCATAGCACCTGGATGCTGAGGTACTGCTAAACCATCTAAAAGAGATTCTTTAGTAATTGTTTTATATGCAGGGTGAAGTTTTTTAAACTCATCAAAGTTGTCTAAGATAGTTTTAGCAACAGTATAAACTACTTTTTCGTCAATTGAGTCTTTTGTTACAAGTACAGCTTTCACACCTATACTTGGTGTGTCATGTTCTACACCTTTGTAAAATGAACCAGAGATAATCCCTTTTGCATAATAAGAGTATTTTTCAACCAAGGCATCAATAGCCGGACCTTCAAGAGGAACTAGGTCAATATCTACGGAATTAGAAGCATCTTTTATATTTGCAGTAGGGTGTCCAAATACGCCAAAGTAACCATCTATTTTATTATCTTTTAGCATTGTTGGACCTTCTGATGACTTAAGTTCATTTGCCAGTGCTAAGTCTGCATGCTTAATACCTGATGCTTCAAGTACAATATCTGTCGTCATTCTTGTACCAGACCCAGGAATATCGACATTTAGCTTTTTACCTTTAACATCAGCCAATGATTTAATACCAGAAGATTTTGTTACAACAAATGCGAGTAGTTCCGGGTATATAGCTAGGACTGAACGTAAACCTTTAACTGCTTTACCTTCAAATTTACCTTCTCCATTGTACCCTTGGTAAGCTGTATCACTTTGTGCAATACCAAAATCTAGTTCATTAGCATTAATAGTATTGACGTTATAAACAGACCCACCAGTAGATTCGACAGAACATCTAATGCCGGTTGTTTTTCTTTCTTTATTCATCATACGACAAATAGCACCACCTGTTGGATAGTAAGTTCCTGTAACCCCACCTGTACCTATTGTAATAAATTGTGTTGCGAATGCAGGCACGCTCAATGTAGCAACCACTGCAACACTCATTAGTGACTTTTTCATCATTTTCTCCTTTTTATATGTTTAAAATTTATTGGCATAAAGATGCCAATTGGACACAGTATATCTTAGATTAATAGCATGAAAATAGCAAAATGTAAAAAAGAAATATTTTGGTGTATAGAGTGAGCATTTACTTTAATGATGTTTTGATAATATAGTAACAGTAATTTAGAAGTATGTATTGACATGTTTGAAGGAATATCTATTAGTAATTTACAAGAATTTTTTGAAAAATACCTCATACAATTATTTGGTGTTTTAGCATTTGGCTTCACATTTACTTTAGGGGTCATTGGTCTCCTACAACAAGAATATGAACTCATGAAGTATCTACCATACGGTATTGTTCTTTTTATTATTAATATTATCTATTTAAAGAGTATGCGACTTGCTCGTGAAGATTATGAATTAGCTTTGAAAAAAGAAAAGGTATATTCACAAAATCTTTTAAAGTTTCAAAAATTATTTTTACGTCATGCGGTACATGAAACAAATACACCTTTAGCTGTGATAATGGCAAATATTGAGTTGTATGAATTGGAACATGGTAAAAATGATACTTTATCAAATATTGAGGCAGCGACAAAAAATATTTATGGTATCTATGATGACTTGAGTTATCTTACCAAGCAGGATAAAATTATATATACTAAGCAACCTATTAATTTAGCATTATTTGTTAAGAGTAGGTTAGATTTTTTTGATATTGTTGCGAAGCAATCAAATATTGTATTTAATTTCTCTGTTGAAAAAACCATTTTAAGTATAATCAATATTAATGAAACAAAGTTGCAACGTATTGTCGATAACACACTCACGAATGCACTTAAATATACTAAAGAGTTTAGAACAATTGATGTAGAAATTTTTGAAAAGAATAGAAGCATAACTTTGAGTATTTCAAGTTGTTCTTCAATGATTAAAGATACAGACAAAGTATTTGAACCCTATTATAGAGAGGACTCTCATAAAGAAGGGTTAGGTTTAGGTTTAAATTTAGTAAAAACAATTTGTGATGATGAATATATAGAAATTTTACTAAACTCGAATGAGAAATGTACATCGTTTAATTATGTATTTAAAGGGGTAGATAATGAAAATTTTATTGCTAGAAGATGATATTTTATTAAATAAAGCTATTGATACTTTTTTGAGTCAAGAAGGTCATGATGTTGAAGCATATAGGGATGGTAAATTAGCGTTAAAAGCAGCAAGTTCAAAAACGTACGATTTACAACTACTTGATATTAATGTCCCAAATATTACAGGGCTCGACTTATTGGAGGATTTAGATAGAAATAAAATTCAAGTACCTACTATTTTTATATCTGCACTCATAGATATTGAAGATATTTCACGTGCTTATGACTTAGGTTGTTATGATTATCTTAAAAAGCCTTTTCACTTAAAAGAACTATCATTACGTATTGATAAAATTTTACAATCATCATATTTACCACAATCACATATTAGACTGTCACATAATTATAGTATAGATAAAGATACTTCTACGCTTAGATTTAAAGGCGAAGTACAAATTCTCTCTTCACGGCAGTTACAAATTTTATTATTGTTGGCAAACAATAGAAGTAGGGTAGTAGAATACGCGTTGTTTGGAGAGTATGTATGGGGGAACTTAGATGTAGAAACCCCTACAATACGTGCTGAGGTAAATCGGCTAAAACAAGCTTTAAAGGAAGATATTATTATAAATATTCGCAATATGGGATACATGATAAAACGACCTTCATAGATACTAAGCCAAAATTGGATAGAATCGCAACAATAAACTTAAAATAAAATAGAATTAATGTAGGTAAAAATGTTAGATACTTTAACGGATAGTTTTAAAAATGCTATAGGAAAAATACGTTTTCATGATGATGAAAAAGCACTTAAAAAAGCTACAACTGAACTTAAAAAATCTTTGCTTAAAGCAGATGTACACCATAAGGTTGTTAAAGACCTTATTGCTACCGTTGAGGTGGAAACAAAAAAGAATGGGGTAGGTAAAGATAACTTTTTAAAAGCACTTCAAGACAAACTTACGGAGATACTTACCATAGAAGGTGCACCTAAAGGCTTTACTTTTGCCTCAAAGCCACCTACTGTTGTGATGATGATAGGTTTGCAAGGTTCAGGTAAAACGACTACAACAGGTAAATTAGCCTATTTTTTAAAAGAACAAAAAAAGAAAAAAGTACTTGTGATTGCAGCAGACTTACAAAGACTTGCAGCAGTAGAACAACTTAAACAGGTCACCTCTGGTATAGAAGTAGATTTATTTTACGATGAAGATGCCACACCAACTCAAGTGGTTGAAGATGGACTCTTTAAGGCAGAAAAAGAGCTCTATGATGTAGTACTTATAGATACTGCAGGTCGTTTGGCTATAGATGATGAACTAATGGAAGAACTTGCCAATGTAAAAATTGCAGCTGCTCCAGATGAACTTTTTTATGTAGCTGATGCAATGACAGGGCAAGATGCAGTAAGAACAGCACAGACATTTAAAGAGAAAATAGGTATTACAGGTGTCGTCCTTTCAAAATTTGATGGTGATGGTAAAGGGGGAGTAGCCCTTGGACTTACCCAACAAGTAGGTGTACCACTTAGGTTTATAGGGCATGGTGAAAAAATGCCAGACCTTGAACAATTTATATCTGACAGAATTGTTGGACGTCTTATGGGTGCAGGAGATGTGGAGGGTTTAGCAGAAAGAGCTGCAGCTACCATAGACCCTAAAGAAGCAAAACGAATGACCCAAAAAATTAAAAAAGGTCAGTTTAACTTTAACGATTTCCTTGCACAAATGGAACAGATGAAAAAACTTGGCTCTATGAAATCTATTATGGGGATGATTCCTGGTATGGGTAACATGGCTAAACAAATTGGTGACATGGATTTAGAGAATTCTGATGAAATAAAGCAAATAAAAGCAATGGTCTCTTCTATGACACCCAAAGAGAGAGAAAACCCAGACTTACTTAACAACATGCGTAAACGACGTTTGGCAACGGGTGCGGGTATGGAAGTGATGCATGTAAACCGTGTCCTTAAACAGTTTAAAAATGCAGCAAAAATGGCCAAAAAAATGTCAGGTAAGGGTGGTGCAAAACAGATGCAAGATATGATGGCACAAATGCAAGGTGGTGGAGGAATGGCAAATATCCCCCGGTAAACATATGTGCTAAGTACTCTTAGCATTAGCAGCATATGACCGTTATGATACCATTTATGTTATCCTGTACTTTAAAGTCAAATATTAGTATCATTCCTTCTTGATATATATGCCCCCTTAACCCAAATATAATTAAAGGAACATTCCGATACCATGCAACAACTATAAAAATATTTACAAGGTTTACTGTGAAAAAATATTTTGCATTTATTGCAGTACTTATGGTAATGGTTTTTCTTTTTACAAGTAAAGATACTAAGCAACATGACAAAGCATCTACATATCCACTCTTTAAAGTTCAATGTAAAAATACTTCTATCCCTAGCTTTACACTCAACTATGATTCAAGCCCATCACAAGACGAAGTCGAAAAATTATGTGCTTGCATATGGGACAAATTTGTTGGATGGGAAAAAGAAACTGCTGTTAAATTGACCAGTGGAGAAAAAAACACTATTAGTGCTGTGCATATGGCAGGATTTCCCTCCATATTTGGTACAAGAATCAGTGAATGCGGTGGAGATAAACTCTAGACATTATAGAATAAAGAGCCAAAAGAGCGTCAAAAGAATCATTTTTAGAGGTTTAAAGTAAAGTAACAAGTATCTCGAATCTGATAAAAGAGATAGCTGAAATTTTACAAGAAATGTTTAGGTATTAGCTTTTAATAAAATCTTTATAACTTTTATGGTAAAATCGCGTTCCAAAAGTGTTGATGAGTGCTTTAAGTCATTAATGAGCAGTTGTCAGTACTTTATAGTAAGATATTCGCTTTTCCTCAAAGAGAGTATTCATATAAACATAGATAAAAACATAAGGATTTAACATGACAATGATCAGAATGACAAGAATGGGTAGAAAAAAGAAACCATTTTACAGAATCGTAGTAACAGACAGCAGAAAGAGAAGAGATGGTGGTTGGATTGAAGTAATTGGAAACTATAACCCAGTTTCTGCAAACAAAGATCTTACACTTGATGAAGAAAGATTAAACTACTGGGTAAGTGTTGGTGCACAAATGAGCCCAACTGTTAAAAGACTAGCAGGTAAAAAATAATCATATGGTCACTGATTTCCTAGAGTCTTATACAAAGCTTTTAGTAGAAAATCCAGAAGATATTTCTATTGAACTTAAAGAGATGGATGAGAACTTTGCTGAGATTAC
This sequence comes from Campylobacterota bacterium, assembly GCA_034658615.1. Taxonomy (GTDB): domain Bacteria; phylum Campylobacterota; class Campylobacteria; order Campylobacterales; family Sulfurovaceae; genus Sulfurovum. The sequence goes on along the minus strand of JAYEFI010000182.1, from coordinate 5,460 downwards.
CGTGTATGCCAATGCAGAAGATATAGGTAAGCTCATAGGAAAACAGGGACGCATGATAAATACAATTAAAACGGTTATATCTGGGTGTAAAGCAAAAGGCGGTAAAAACTACCGTGTCAATGTAAAAGCCTCAGAGTAATACCTAATGTCAAATGACAATGCACTCATCGCTCAAATAGGGCGTACTATAGGACTTTGGGGTGATTTAAAGTTCCATCTTCATACAGACTTTCCTGAACAATTCAAAATTGGTACAAGTTATCATACTGAACGTGGAGAACTAACTGTGTCCGATATGAATATCAAACGAGGCACTATTCGCTTTGTAGGGTATGAAAGTATTGATACAGCTAAAAAACTTACCAATATTAAAATCTTTGCAAATGAAAATCAGACACGAGAAAATTGTGACCTTAATGAGGGGCAACATTTTTGGTTTGATATTATAGGATGTGAGATTGATGACGAAGGTAAAGTTATGGGTAAAATAGAAGATATTCAACGTATGGGCGACACAGACTACCTTTTGATTTCAACAGATGACAATTTGGTGAAAGATGGATTGTCAAAAAGTTTTTTACTCCCTTATATTGATAGATATATCGTCAAAGCAGATATTCTGAAGAAAATAGTCTATACAAAAGATGCTAAAGATATATTAGAAGCTAGTTAGTCGTGAAATTTTCTTTTGTAACTCTTTTCCCAAATCTTATTAAAGGGTACTTTTCTGAAAGTATTTTAAAACGTGCAATAGAAGATGAAAAAATATCTATTGACTTTTATAACCCACGTGACTTTACAACAGATAAGCATAGGCGAGTTGATGCACCCATGATAGGTGGTGGAGCGGGCATGCTTATGACACCGCAACCTTTAATTGATACATTAAAAAAAGTACGTGAGGATTCTTCTAAATCACATATTGTATTTTTAACGCCTGTGGCTAAAAAGTTTACGCAAAATGATGCAAAAAGATTGGCTCAAAAAGAGCATATTGTTTTTGTATCGGGGCGTTATGAAGGTATTGATGAAAGAGTGATAGAATCGCAAGCTGATGAAGTTTTTTCCATAGGAGATTTTATATTAACAGGTGGTGAATTGGCTAGTATGGTTGTTTGTGATGCTGTCTCGCGTAATGTAAAAGAAGTACTGGGAAATAGTGATTCTTTAAGTGTAGAAAGTTTTGAAGAGGCTTCGCTTGAAGCCCCTTCTTTTACGAAACCAAAAAACTATGAAGGTAATGAAGTTATTTCAGAATTCTTAAAGGGTAATCATAGTAAAATCACGGACTTAAAAAGAGGGCTTGCTTTGTGTAAAACAAAGTATTTTCGCCCAGACTTATACAAAAAAGGTATAACATATGAGAAATAAATACATTGAAAGCTTCGAGAAAGCACAATTAGAAAACAAAAATGTTCCTGAATTTAGAGCAGGTGATACTCTTAGAGTTGCTGTAAACATTAAAGAGGGTGAAAAAACAAGAGTTCAAAACTTTGAGGGTCTTTGTATCGCAATTAGAGGTCAAGGAACAGGTAGAACATTTAACGTAAGAAAAATGGGTGCTAACTCTATTGGTGTTGAAAGAATTTTCCCACTTTACTCTGACTCAATTGAGAGTATTACTGTACTTAGAAAAGGTAGAGTTAGACGTGCTAAATTGTTTTACCTTAGAGAACTTAAGGGTAAAGCAGCAAGAATCAAAGAACTCCGTAGAAAATAGTTCTTTCATTCGATTTGCACTCATCTTTGTAGGATGTGTGCAGTTACTTACTCATACGTAAGCTCCTTTACACAAACCTACAAACCCGAGCACAACTCAAACGAAATAATCTTTTTCTTTTTCTATATCTAAAATTTAATTCTGCTAAAATTGTTTATTAAAAAACAACTAGGACTATATATGCTATCAATCATAAAAAACAGACTTATCTCACTTTTACAACTACTGCTTGTTCTTATCTATATTCTCTTTGAAGAGCTTATATGGGAGGGGATAGCAAAGCCTATATATGAGGCTATTCATTCATTAAAAGTTTTACAAAAAATAGAACACAAATTACATGCTACCAATGCAACAGTGATACTGTTTATTTTTATAGTACTTCTTGCTATAGTGGAAGCTGCAGGGATTTACGCAGGTATGCTACTTGTGAGTGGTCAAGTTTTTGTGGGTGTCGTATTGTATTTATCTAAAATACCTATTGCTGCTTTTACATTTTGGCTCTTTAGGGTTACAGAAGATAAGTTGATGCAATTTGGGTGGTTTAAATGGCTCTATGAGTGGTTAATCCGCGGTATTGAATGGCTTAAGTCTCGTTCTGTATACAAGAAGACTATGGAAAGTCTTAAAGCTATAAAAATAACGATAAAAGAGCATTATAAAAAAATAAAAATAAAATATTTTTCCGAACAAAGCCCTTTTTTAAATAAAATTAAAGAGATTTACAAAACAATTAAAGCATCATTGAAAAAATAAACTATATGAATAAACGCACTATTTTAGGTTTCATTTTTTTCATTCTTTTTGTTTTGATACTCTTATTGAGTATCACATCTAGTCGGATATTTATTTTTAATTTTTTCAATGAAACAATGCTATTTATAAAAGAACATCTTCTTAGTATATTTGCAGCTTTTTTTCTGGTTAAGGGTAAGTTTATCCTCATGGTTTTTTTAAAGAAAGTACTTTTACTCTCTGCTACAGGTTTAGGCAAACGTTATCTTATAGAAAAGGTTATTACACACCATATAAAAATACATTTTTTAGACTACATTGCACTTGATATTAAACGCCTTTTGCTTTATATAAAGAAGAACTTTAAAGACTTCCCTTTGGTCAAACAGATTATTGCTGGATTTGTATTTTTAAGTTCTTTGGGTTTTGTAGGTAAATTTATGGGTGGTATGCTAGCGATGAAAGTTTTTATTGCTAAGGTATGGAGTTTTCTTTTAGTTTGGGCACTTAAGCTAGGCACAGCCTTATTATATTTCTTTACTGACTATTTGTGGAACTCGTGGTTAGCACCTATTGTAGAAATAGTTATTTTTTCTTGGCTTGTTTCTTGGTTAGAAAAAGTGCCGTACCTTAAAAAAATATTTATTCGTATAGCACATTTTTTTAGTGGTTTTATTGTAAAAATAAATTTTTTGTTAAATAAAATATTTCATATTCCCACTAAGAAATTTTTTAAATATTTAGCAACCATAACAAAAAAAATCATTTACACATTTATAGAGTATGAACGGATACCAGCGTGGAACCGTTTAAAAGAAGTACGAAAACTTGTACCCAATAAAAGAGAAGAGTTAGTACAAAAACGTAGTAACCATCGAAACAGTAGGGAGGTACTATTGGAAAAAAGAAGAAAAAGAGCTAACGCACAGTAAGTTGATTCATCTTCTCTCCACCAATAGTATAGGCTTCACCAAATCCAAACGTTGCTTCTCCATATATAGGTTTTAGTGCATAAAGGTTGAAATCTGCCATACCCATGAGCATATTAAGGGTAGATCCTTGCTTCTCGATAAAGGCTTGCATGAGTGTCTCGAAAGTAGGATGTTCTCTAGAAATCATACTGGCATCACATTGTAGTGAGATACGTTTTCTTCGAAACATATTGCTTGTCATGCTCTCATCTTCTATGAAAAAAGCTGAAACTTTTGGTGTTTTTTGTATATTTTGTGCATGGGTTGCAATGTTAGATATGAAAATATAAACCACTTCTCCATCATAGTAAAAAGGTGCATAAGAGCTAAACGGATACCCATTGTGTGATAGCGTACCCAATACTGTGGTTTTAAATGGTTCTAGTAATTCATGTAAATGTTTCATTCATAACTCCTATTTTTCATTGCTTGTTTGGCTTCTCTGTCTAAGGTTTTTGATTTCATGTCTGCACGCTTGTCGTGAAGTTTCTTTCCTTTAGCAATAGCTATGCTTACTTTAGCATAGTTGCGTTCATTAAAGTAGAGCATGAGTGGGACTATGGTTAGACCGTCTTTATGTACTTTGACATAAAGTTTTTCTAACTGTTTTTTATGTAGGAGTAACTTTCTAGGTGTCCTAGTATCTGGCACATAGTGTCTGTTGGTTGTCTCTAGGTGGGCAATATGTGCATTCATAATGTGTAGCTCACCCTGAATAAATCGACAAAAAGCATCGGCAAGATTCGCACGTTTGGCACGAAGTGCTTTCACCTCTGCCCCTGCCAATACAATACCCGCTTCAAATTTTTCTAAAATCTCATAATCATGTCTGGCTTTTTTATTTTGTGCTACGATGTTTATAGCCATAGATGAGCCTTTTTTATAGCATTATATCATACGTAGGGGGCGATTGCCATCGCACCAATCAAAACACCCAAACAAAAAATAAATATTGAATACATGTAGGGGGCGATTGCCATCACAGCAATCAAAACACCCAAACAAAAAATAAATATTGAATATATGTAGGGGGCGATTGCCATCACAGCAATCAAAACACCCAAACAAAAAATAAATATTGAATATATGTAGGGGGCGATTGCCATCGCACCAATAAAAATATGAATGTATTACGATATGGGGGTTTATATATATCAATTTATATATGTATTTGTAATCGATACGTATGCCGATTAAAAATGGTGCGATGGCAATCGCCCCCTACAAAATATGTCAATTTGAAAGATTTTTAAAAAATATTTTTATTAATGGTTAAAATATCAAATGGCAGATTATAAAAGACTCTTTTTAGAAGGGCATAGTTACTACATTACTATTGTTACACATAGGCGTAATCCCATTTTAGTGGAGAATATAGATGCATTGCGAGAGAGTTTTCGTGAGAGTAAAAAGTATTATCGCTATAGTATAGATGCTATTGTGGTATTGCCAGACCATATACATATGATTATCACACCTAAGGTGATTAGCGAGTATCCAAAGATTATTAGAGCTATAAAATATAACTTTTCTACCAAAGTAAAAACAGACTCTGAGCAATCTGTAGCTAGGCATAAAAAAGGTATGAATCCCATTTGGCAAAAAAGATACTATGAACATACAATTAGAAATGAAAAAGATTATATGAGATGTATAGAATATATGGAAAAAAATCCAATAAAACACGGTTTGATAGAAAATAATACAAAATGGAAATACACATCCCTGTAGGGGCGATTGCCATCGCACCAATAAAAATATGAATGTATTACGATATGGAGTTTACATGTATGTCAATTCGGATATGTATTTTGAATCGATACGTATGCCGGTTGAAAATGGTGCGATGGCAATCGCCCCCTACGATTGGATATAATATGCGATGCAAAAAGCAGAACACAAAGCCCTAGAAATACTCTACCAAGATAAGTACCTAGTTGCCATTAATAAGCCCTCAGGATTATTGGTACATAAGTCTCCTATAGACAAACGTGAGACGAGGTTTGCTCTGCAGGAAGTGCGTAACCAAATAGG
>JAYEFI010000181.1:0-22291 GCA_034658615.1 Campylobacterota bacterium | reverse complement strand
GTAATATCTAACTCATATAGTGATTTATAATTAAATTATTTGTATTAATATAGATTTTAATTTAAATAAATAAAAAATAAGTTATAATTACCAATTATTAATAAAATAAGAAAAGGAGTAAAAATGCTTAAAAATATATTGAGTATAATAGGCGGTATAGCCTTAATCGCTGTAGCTTATTTAGCTATAAACTTTGGAGGAATGGCTAGTAAGGTCTCTTCACTACATCCAGATGCAATGGGTCATTATATGACTATGTTTAAAAAAGTTCTTGAAACTGGTAGTAGTGCAGATGCTATGATCAGAAAAGTAAAGATTGATGATGATGTGTCTACAGAAGACGCTATAGATAACATGAGGGGTATCGCAGGGGATAATAACTTTTTAGTTGTTGGTGATGCAAAAATGTCTATTAAAAGTAGTATAAAAGATCCAGGAGGAAAAAGATATATTAGAATATTGTCTTTTTGTGCACCTTCTATTGCTGAACAATTTATTGGTTACAGTGAAGCGTTTGGTGCATTTATGCCTTGTAGAATTCTTATTGTAGAAGATGATGAGGGTAATAGATGGCTATATACTATGTCAATGGAATTAATGTTGTATGGTGGAAAACCATTGCCTCCTGAGATGATGGAAATGGCACTAAAAGTGAAAAACTTGATGTATGGAATAATGGATGCTGCTGCAACTGATGGTGACTATGAGCCTGAAGAAGAATAAGTAGTAGTGCTAAGCTAATTTAGTCTATTTGGGGTAACTTCAAATAGACACTAGCATAATGACTTAATAAATTATAAAGTCTATTGTGTCTAGCGTAATCATTTAGTTTAGTCCATAATATGGTTACTAAATGCAATATTTTGATTTTAATTGGGTGTATTTATTAAATCACTTCATAATATAATCAAAATAATATTATAATCTACAATACAAATTTTTGTAATTATACAGAAATGAAATTTTAATAATAAGGTTCAAAATGAAAAAAATAGTTCTTTTTATGCTATTTGTTACTGTTGGTCTTGTTGCCTCTGAAGGTGAAATGCCATATGCAATAGGCTTGAAGTTGACTCCTCAGCCAGCTAAAATCTATGCACAAGAATGTGCAAGTTGTCATGGTAAAGATGGGAAACAAACTAGTTTTTCTGGTTTTCCAAGTGTTATAACATATGGTAAAATCGCTGGTTTAGATGAAGCCACATTGGCAAAGACAATAAAAGAGTACAGAGGTGGAGTAGAGAGTAAAGACTATCGTCCTCTGAATAAATATGGTTATGGTGCAGCTATGAAAGCTCCGACAAGAGATTTATCTTGGGACGAGATTGATGCAGTTGCAAAATATATCAGTGGTTTAAAGTAAGGGGCAAAAATGGACAATAAATATATTGAAAGTATGTTATCTAAAATGGATAAAGATTTATCTGCTCATGGTATAAGTAGAAGACAAGCTATGAAAATGGCTGGTCTTTCAAGTGCAGGTGTTTTTGTAGGTACGACAAGTGCCAATGCAGAAGAAGAAAAAATTGTTAAAAGTGATGCTAAAGCTAAAATTGTAATTGTTGGGGGAGGCTTAGCAGGAATTAGTACTGCAGCAAGATTAACACTTAATCTAACAGATCCAGATATTACAATTATTGAACCTGAAAAAACATCTGCTTCTTATCAACCAGGTCAAACTTTGGTTGCAGCAGGTATTTGGGATGAAGAAGATATTATTTATAATAGAGATGATTTTGTTCCAGAAGGTGTTAAAGTTATTGAAGATAGAGCCGTATTTTTTAACCCTCAAGAGAATAAACTTACTACTGAAAAAGGTCAAATTGTAACCTATGATTATCTTATTCTAGCTACTGGTACACAACTTGACTTTGAAAGAATAAAAGGTTTAGAAGAGGCTGGTCGTGCTTTATCTTCGGGTAATAATGACAAACTAATGGATGCATTAGGTGATAGTATTTGTTCTATTTACACAAGTAGAGGTTCTGTTAAGACTTGGGAAATTATGCAAAAGTATATTGCTCAAGCAAAATCTGGAAAGAAAACAAAATTTGTATTTACTCATCCTGATACACCAATAAAATGTGGTGGAGCACCTAAGAAAATTATTTACTTGACAAATGCTAGACTTAAGGAAGCAGGAGCAAGAGAAAATGCTGAGCTTAGTTTCTATCCAAACGGTGGAGCAATGTTTGGTGTGCCTGAATACCATGATGCAATTGTAGGTCAGTTTGAAAGAGAAGACATTAAGTATAAATACAGATGTAATCTTGTTGAAGTTGAGAAAGAAAATAAAATAGCAGTCTTTGATTCTAAATGGCAAGAGAAGGGTCCATGGGATCCGGTAATGAAAGATTTTGAAGTTATCCCTAAGCGTGAAAAAATAAGAGTACCTTATGATATGTTGCATATTGCACCTGCAAATATTGCACCAAGAGAGATTGGTGAATCTGATTTAGGTTCTGCTCAAGGTTGGGTCCCTGTCAATAAAGAGACACTTCAGCACATTAGATATATGAATGTCTTCTCAATAGGTGATGTGGCACAGGTACCTATGGCTAAAACCGGTGGTTCTGTTAGAAAGCAGTATAAAGTTTTAGTTGATAACCTTATTGCACATATGAACGGTAAAAAACTTGAAGGTAAATATGCTGGATATACAGTTTGTCCATTGATTACGGATATTGGTACTGTCATGCTTGCTGAATTTGATTGGACCGTTAAGCCTACTCCATCATTTCCACTTGATCCAACTGTTGAAAGATGGGTATTTTGGTTAATGAAGGTATATGCATTAAAGCCTATGACAATGTATGGAATGATGTCAGGTAGAGCGTAAGAACTACCTGTAGGACAGATGAATGAAATTAGAATTTGAACTTGTAACATATGATGAAGCACTAGATAAATTCGATTTAGATGATAGAATGCATGAAATAGATATAAGTGAAGAAGATGCTCAAACCTATGAGCTTTTAAAATCTTCTGACCTTAGTTTATATAATTGGTTAAGAGAGTCAGATTTTTTCAAAAATTATATTTGTGAAAAAATATATCCTGAGAAAGAACAGACAAAAATAGCTATAAGTGACATCAATGGTATAGACTATAGGAAATTTTATTTTTTTAAAGTCACAAGTGCAGATAAGTTTTATGCGTATTTTAAAAAACTTTTTAATATTTATGAAGAATCAGATTGGCAAGATAGAGAAGAGATTGGTGAAGAGATATTAGTACACTTGGCTGAAAAGAGACAAGAACTTTTAATTGATTTAAGTGAGTGTATCCACAAAGAAGAGGCTTAATGAAAACCTTTATGAGAATTATCAAAAAAGAGTTAGTTATCTACTTTTTGATATTTATTATTTTGACCTTCATAATGCATAGTGATATGCTGACTCATCCACTTTTACGATTTAATATGATGATGGATAAAGAAAATTATTCACATCCCTTTCTCTATACTTTTATAATATATATGATACTTTTAATTATTAGAAAAGTGGTTGATTTTATTATAGGTCTATTTGAAAGAAAACCTAATTAAGATACTCCCAGAAAGCTATGAGAGATAAGCTACATACCGTAATACAAATAGTTTTAGATTATATATATTATATCTATAGATAATAGTTAATTTGTTTCTACTGGTAACACAACACACTAAAACTACAATTTAAAAATAATTCCACTAACTTAATTTTAAAACCTTACGTTATAATTATAATTATAATTTATGTTATCTGTAGTCTTTATTGATTCACATGTAATTTAAGTATATTCAGGAAGTTGTAAAATAACTCCTAAAAATTATAAAAATCTACAAAAAGGTAAAGATGTGAATAAAACATTGAAAATAGAAGAATCAGACTCTGTCAGCAGAAGAGATTTCTTTAAAAAAACAGCATCAGTGAGTGCTGTTGCTGCAACAAGTATGTTGGCACCAGCTGCAGTACTCGCAGATGATGAAAACATCATGCATCACACTAAATGGGGAACTAGTTTAGGAGATGAAGTAAACAAAAACCCTTATGGTGTTCCTTCACTTTATGAACATAATGTAGTCAGAAGAACTTCTGCGCTTATGTCCTCTGCTGGTGATATGCATGCAGCAATTTCTATGACACCATTGGCTGAGTTAAGTGGTATTATTACGCCTAATGGATTACATTTTACACGTACCCATAATGGGGTTGCACACATAGATCCAAATAAATATAGACTAATGATTCATGGCTTGGTAGAAAAGCCAATTGTTCTTACTTTAGAGCAATTGAAAAGATATCCAAGTGAAAGTAGAATACTTGTTTTAGAGTGCCCATCAAACTCTGCAGCAGAATGGAAAGGACCACAGTTTGGTACTTTACAATTTGTTAAAGGCATGATGTCATGTGCTGAGTGGACTGGTGTTCGTCTTAAGACTATTCTTGATGATTTAGGTCTTAAGCCAGAAGCTAAATGGATGCTTGCAGAAGGCTCTGATGGTTCTGAAATGAGTAGAACATTACCAATAGAAAAAGTGCTTGATGATGTTATGATTGTTTGGGGACAAAATGGTGAGGCTCTTCGTGATGAACAAGGGTATCCAGTACGTCTTATTGCTCCAGGTTGGGAAGCAAACTTAGCGGTTAAGTGGTTGAAAAGATTAGAGTTTGGTGACAAACCTTGGTATGCAAAAGAAGAAACTTCTAAGTATACAGCATTAACTGCAAGTGGAAAAGCAATTCAGCATTTTTACGCAAATGAAGTTAACTCTGTGATTACATCGCCATGTCCAGAGAAAGATTGGAAAGACTTAGAAGCAGGTCAATTGGTTGAGATTGAAGGTCTAGCATGGACTGGTCATGGAACTATTGAAGGTGTTGACATTAGTTTTGATGGTGGTAAAAACTGGACAGAGGCTCAGCTTAAAGGGCTCGTTTTACCAAAAGCGTGGACAAGATTCTCGTATATGTATAAATATGAAGGCAAACCTTTGTTACTTCAGAGTAGAGCATATGATGATTCTAAAAATGTACAGCCAACTGTAAACCAAGAAAAAGCTGTTGTTGGTGTCGAAGGTGTTTATCATAGAAATGCCATTTGTACATGGAAAGTGACAGATATGGGGGAGGTAAGTAATGTTCAAATTAGATCGTAAATTAGTAAATATGACGGGTGCTATGCTAGCAGGCGTAACATTAACTTTAAGTTCAACTGTTGCAGCGACTACAGACAATACTGCTGCGAAAAGTATGTATAAGTCTAAGTCAGGTGCAATTGACGGTGGTGTTACTTATCCAAGAGAAAACGGTAGTTACACAGCTTATAAATATAATACGCAGAGCACAAAAGGCGTTAATTTTGGTAGACCCGCTACAGCTAATGAAATAAAAGCATGGGATATAGATGCATTGCCAGATGGTACAGGTTTACCAGAAGGTGAAGGTTCCGTTGAGCTTGGAGATGAGCTTTATGAAGCACAATGTGCTGTATGTCATGGTGACTTTGGTGGGGGTGGACAAGGTTATCCACAACTAGCTGGGGGAAATCAAGCTAAAGATAAAAATGGTATAGTTATTACGCTTAAAAATCAGAGAGTATATGGAAGTGTAGATGCACCTAAAAGAACAGTAGGTACATACTGGCCAGTAGCTACAACACTCTTTACATATATAAGAGATGCAATGCCTTATGCACATCCAAAGTCTTTAACAAATGATGAAACATACGCGATTACCGCATATATTTTAGCTCAAAATGGACTAGAAGTTGATGGTGAATCAATGGATGATGATGAGTTCGTTTTAAATAAAGAAAAACTTGCAAAAGTTGTACTTCCAAATAGAAATGGTTTTTATCCTAATATTGATGGACCAAATGCACAAGAAGACATTAGAGCATTCTTTGCTGACCGTGCTAAGAATATTGGTGCAGGTACTAGATGTATGACTGATTGTAAAGATCCAGGTGGACAAGACGGTAAAACTGAAGCTGGTGTTGTGGAAATTAAGTATGAGATGAAAGATGTTGTGCCTCCATATGCATACGCTAAAGACCTACCACCAAAGAAAGATAATGGTCCTGTGCATCCAGGTAAAGAAAATTATGAATCAAACTGTGCAGTTTGTCATAAAACGGATGCTATGGGTGCACCAGCTGTGGGTGATAAATCAGCTTGGGAAGCTACTCTTAAGCAAGGTATCGATAAAGTCTATGAAAATACTATCAAAGGTAAAGGTGGTATGCCTCCAAAAGGTGGTACATCATTATCTGACGATAAGATTAAAGAGATAGTTGACTATATGATAGAGGCGAGTAAGTAGAATACTTATTCACATTTATTACACAAATAGTCTATATTATAATCCTATAGAGAAAATACTCTATAGGTCCAATTTAACATAAAGGAAACAAAATGGAAAGAAGAAAATTTTTGAATATGGGACTTGTTGCAGTTGCTGCATCAATTGTACCTGCTACAAGTTTGAACGCAGTAAACTTTAGATCTACTAAAGCGACTGCATGGGAAGCAGAGAAATCTGCTGATGCAATTAAGGCAATGTTTGGTGATGCGGCATTAACACCTACAGAAGATATAAAAATGATTGCTCCAAAGTTAGCTGAAAATGGTGGTTCAATTCCTATTACACTTAAAAGTGATTTAGATATTGAAACGATTGCATTTTTCCAAGATGCGAACCCAAGAGCTGCTACGGTAGTATTTTCAGTTCCAGAAGGTCAAAAAGTAAAGTATTCATTTAGAATTAAAATGAGACAAACAGCATATGTTACTGTTGTAGCAAAAACTAGAGATGGAAAACTTCTTACACTAAATAAAGAAATTGATGTATCTATCGGTGGTTGTGGAGGTTGATTCAACCCCCTCTTGTTTCGGCATTTAAAATAAAAATAAAAATAAAAATAAAAAGGATACAAAATGGCTAAAAAGATGAAAATCAAAGCAAAAGAAAAAGATGGTGTTGTTAAAGTAAAAGCAATGTTTACTAATTTAATGGCAGATAAAGAAGAAGCTGAGAAAAAGAAAATTGAAGTTGAATATATTTCTCATATCATAGCAAAAGCAAATGACAAAGTAGTATTTGAAGCTACTACAAGTGGTTTCATGTCTGAAAATCCACTTCTTAAATTTGAATTTACAGGTGCTAAAAAAGGTGATACATTAGAGTTTACACTTACAGACCACCACGGTAAAACAGAAACAGGTAGTAAAAAAATTAAATAAGGATACTTATGAAAAGTATAGTAGGTATTTTATTGATAGTGGCATTTGTGATAGCAATGCCATTTATAGGGAATAAATCTATAGATGTAAAAGAACCACATAAACTTGACATTGATGGTAACTTTATCATGTATGATTGGAACTATAAGACCTTTAAAGATGAATCTCGTACGGGCGAACGTCCTGATTGGGATTATAATTTAAAGCCAGTGCAGATTAGTGATAGGGTATGGTGTTTCTTTGGTGCCATGGAAATGCCAACCAAAGAAAATGCTGGAGACATGTCTAACTCTTGTTATATCAAAGGTGATACTGAGTGGATATCTTGGGATTCTGGTCCATCATATACTTTTGCTGAACAGGCATATGCACAAATGAAAAAAATTGCAGATATGCCTGTGAAGACTGTCATTATTAGTCATGAGCATGATGATCATTGGTTAGGTAATAATTATTATACAGAAGAGCATGGTGCAAAAGTCATTGGACCTAAATCTGTAAATGAAAATTACTTTGGACCAAGAAATATCGAGGGTAAAGAGTACCCTGGTATGCAAACAAGAATGATTAGAGCTCTATATCAAAATGCAACTAGAAAAACTGTACTTGCTTTGACTGATGAAGAGTTTGATGATACAACTAAGTTTGAAATTTCTGGCGTAAAGTTAGAGTATGTTAAGGTTGGTTATGTGCATTCTGAAGAAGACTGGTATCTATATTTACCAGATGATAAAGTCATTTTAGCTGCTGATACTGTTATGAATGGTAGGGTTACTTCAAATAGAGATGGTCTTGTTGTAGGTCAAATCAATGCATTGAACTCTATCAAATCTAAAGATTGGGATTATTTAGTTCCAGGGCATGGGTTTGTTACAGATAAAACAGCTGCAGATGAAACAGTGCTGTATTTTGATTTACTTAAAGAGAGAATTATAGAAAAAATGGAAGATGGTGTTATTGCTGACTTTATTACAAAAGAAGTGACACTAAACGAATTTAGAAATAAAGACCTCTATTATGTATTGAGTCCACAAAATGTATTTAGATCTTACGAAGAGCTAGAGATGTTTGATGAAGATGACTTAATAGACTATGAAGCACTAAAAGCAGAAGCAGAAGAAGAAGCTGCTGCTAAAGCTGCCGAGAAAGCTGAAGCAGAAGAAGCTGCTAAAGCTGCGGCTGCAGAAGCTGTTGCTGTAGAGAATAGCGTAGCTGTTCCTGTAGTGCCAGTAGTTCCTGAAGTGAACACGTTAGAAACTACTCACTAGGTAGTATATATATTTCTTTAATGAAAAATTATCTACTTGGTTTATTGATTGTCGTTAGCATAAGCTTTGCTAACGACATCGATCTAGATGCTCTTACCCTTCAAGCCAAAAAATCTAATAAACATATTTTTGTCTACTTACACATAACAGGATGTGACTTTTGTATGCGTATGGAAGAGTTTGCCTTTGATGATGAAGATGTAATTTCTGCTATAAAAAAAGATTTTATTTTTGTAGATATTAATGTCAAAGATAATGGTGTAGTGAAATATGATAATGCAAAAATGAGTAAATTACAATTTGCCAAAGAGAGTGGTTACCCCATGTATCCAACTTGTCTATTTTTTGATAAAAATGGAGAACTTGTATATGATGCAGTAGGTTACAAAGATGAATATAAATTGCTTAAAATATTAACTACAGTAAGTAGTAAATCTTATGATGATTTAGAGTAGGGTATAGGATATGAAAAAAGTTGGTAAAGTCCTTTCTTTGTTTTCTTCTCTTTCTGAAGGGCAAATAAATGTTACATCATTGAGCTTAGATATAAAAGGGATTATTGATGATAAGCATTACGATAGAAATCCTGATAGGGCAGTGTTGATTTCTTCTTTGTATAGCTATGAATTGATGAAAGAGCAGAGTATTATTTCTGACTATGGAACATTGGGTGAAAATATACTTATGGACTACAATATCTATCATTTGAAGTCTGGGGTTAGATTAAAGATTGGAGCTAATGTTGTGGTTGAACTAGGTCAGTCATGTACTTTGTGTAAAGGTCTTTCTGCTATAAACAGTAAACTACCAAAATTACTTAAAGATGATAGAGGTATTTTTGTTAAAGTGATTGAGTCTGGTGTAATATATACAGATGATGCGATTTATCTTTTAGATTAAGATAGAATTACTCAAGGACTATTAATGAAAAAACTATTCTATATCATGCTATTGTTAGGTATGAGTATACTCTTTGCACATGGTCCTAATCATACGAAAGCTGATGAAGCCAAAAATAGAGGGGATTATGAAGAAGCAGTAAAGTATAGTCTACTGCAACTGAGTGAAGACCTAGAGCTATATGGTGAGTATGCAAAAGAGACAATGGATACATATGGTAGACTTGGAGTCTTTTCTGAAAAGCTTGGAGAGTATGAGAGTGCTTTAGAATATAATGTTATTGCCCTTAGAATACAAAATAAACTTTTAGACAAAGAAAATGCCATTACAGCTACGACATATAATAATATGGGTGGCGTGTATAGTAAGATGAAAAAATACGACAAGGCACTAAAGTATTACTTTATGTCGTTGAAGATGCAACATTTACTTTTTGGCGAAGAACATAGAACTGTGGCTATAACTAGCAATAATATTGCAAAAGTGTATCGCAAAGAAAAGAAATATGATAAAGCCTTAGAGTATTATAGACTCTCTTTAGATATTAGAATAAAAAATTTAGATAAAAATGATTATTCTATCGCATTGGCTCACAGCAATATTGGATTGGTTTATTTTAAGCAAGGTAGACACAAAGATGCATTGTCCCAATTGGATAAAGCTTTAAAGATACGAAGATTTGTATTTGGCGATAATCATTCATTTACGAAGAAGACAGAAAAGAACATTGCATATATTAAAAGTAAACTTCTGTAACGATTTATGCATATAGTCATTAAAACGACAGGGTTCTCTCTATAAGCCAAAAGGCAGAGAGGCTACCCATAACATAGACTAAAGTAGTTTGTAGCCAATTTAGCAAACTAGGGTAGTTTAAACGTTGCAATAGCATTACTGTAATAACAAAAGTTATTATAAACATGAGTTGTCCTAGCTCTACGCCTATGTTGAAAAATATTAGAGCCAGTGTGACGGCATGTTGTGGTAAGCCAATTTCAGCCAGTGCTCCTGCAAAACCAAAGCCATGTAACAGTCCAAAGATGAAAGCGATTAGCCATGGGTAGCGTGCGGTTAAGCTAGGTTGTTTTTCGTCTTTCTTCTCATTGCTTTGATGCATGATTTCCATAGCCAAAAAGAGTATGCTTAACGCGATAATAGCTTCAACTGGTGCTTGTGGTAATTTTACTATGCCAAGTGTTGCTACAACCATAGTAATAGAGTGGGCTAAAGTAAAGGCAGTCACTGTCCAAAGTAGGCGACGCATATTTTTGACTATGAGTAGTAGTGCAAAAACAAAAAGTAAATGGTCAAAACCTAATAGTATATGGGTAATACCTAACCATGTGTAGGTTTGTATAATTTGCAAGGTAGACGCTTCTTTGGGGATGAGATAAGAAGGTTCAACTGCATTAAGAAGTATGGAGTGTGATGTTCCTGAAAGTAATTCTACACGTAAGAGAGCTTCTGTTTTTGTACTTTTTAAGCCTGTGAGTTGAAGCGTTTTTTCTACTATACTATTGTGACACTTCATCTTCCAGTTTTCTAGATATATATCGTTAGTGAGACGACTTGTCTTAGGTGTGGTAAGGGTACACTGGTTTGGTAGCAGTACATCAATAGGTAGTTTTACTTTCTCTTTTGCGGCTACCTTTAAGAGGAGGGAGTAGTGTGCTGGCTTGAATTCTTTTATTTCTAAGTATGAGAGCTTTAGTTCATCGGCTAGAGCAAAAAAGCTCCAAGGTAAAACGAAGAGTAAGGAGATAAATATTTTCATTATTTTGGTACGCTTATGTTAAACTCATTACGTATCTCTTCATCTATGAGGATAGTATAATTGCTTTTTAAGTTTACATAAAAGTCTTCATTGTCATCTTTAAAGCTATCATCCAAGGTGATGTCTTCAAAAAGGTATTTCATTTTTTGTGCTAAACGATGTTGTATGACAGTATCATCTTTATCTAGTCCCATGCTTAGTGCTTCATGGTAGAGTACTTGCTCTTGTATTTTGTCTTCTAAAAGTTTTTGTAGCTCTTTTTTTGTGGGTGTTTTCCCGTTATCTTCTGTGAATTTGTCTGTTAAGAGGAGCAAAGTAGATTTCGTGATGCTAATCTGTGGTTTGTCCATAGATTTGTTCTCATTGTTGAGTTGTGAAAACAAAAAAAACAATCCTGCACCTATAAATAAAAAATGGAAAAGTGGTTCTTTTAAAAATTTTGATAATAAAGTATCTTTGGGCATTTATGAACATCCTATAAAGTAGTTATTTGTATAGGTGTATGATATAGTGTTTTGACTTAAATAGATGATTTACATTATAAATACCTATTATTATATTTATAATGTATACTAAAATATATAAAGTAATATATTATACATTTTAAGCTATTATTTTAGTGAAAAAAATCTCGAAGGACTTACATGAAAATGAATATTAAAAAAGTTGTAGCTACATTGCTACTGACATTAGGAATGAGTGCATATGCTGCACAAGATATACGTATTTATACTGCAGATAGCCAAGGTGGTAAAATTAATGCTACGAGCATAGAGCAAGTGTTTAAGGACGAAGGTTTTTATGTGACTGCCAATAACAACATGAACAGAGCATTTGATGCAAAATTTAAAACACATACACATGATGCATACAGTTTAATGGTTGTACATAGTAAAGAATATGTGGCGAAACTAATAAAAGCATATCCTCAAGTTGCACTGTTTACACCACTAAGTATGTCTATCTATACAAAAAAGGGTGAGAAAACAGTTTCTCTCTCTTCTATGACTGCATCGGGGATTGCTAAAGTGACAGGTATCCCTGCTGATAATGCAGACTTAGTCGCGTACATGAAGAGCGTTGAAGAGACGATTAGCAAAGCACTTCCAAATGGAAAATTTGAAGAGGTCAACTATAAGATAGAAAAGCCACAAGGTGAACTTGTTACTAGATTTAGTATGACAATGGATGTGAAAGATGAAGAGATAGAAGATGAAGTAGAGGGGATTCAAGAAGAGTTAGAAGCAGGACTAGAGACTGCAGGTTTTGTAATGGCAGGGTTTAATAGTATTGGGAATGAGAGTTATGACTTTTTTGATACCTACTCTATTTGTAAAGTAGCAGTTATTTTTGAAGTCTCTAAAACACATCCTGAAGCAGGAGCGTTTGCACCATGTTCACTCTATATGTTTAAGAAAAAAGGTGAAAAGGTAGTGCATTTTGCTTATCCGTCTATTTACAATTGGTTTAGTTCTATTGACGTGGCAGATAAAGCATCACAAGATGTGCTTATGGCTGCACAAAAAGCGATGAATGCAGCGGCTAATGAAGTGACTGAAGAGTAGTTTAGAAAGAAGCGTCACTTTGGAGGAAAGAATATTTTTCTTTTCTCTAGCAATCTCCCTAAATACTATTTCGTGCTACTTACTTCAAAGTAATGTATTACTTCTCGAATAAGCGTAGCTTCTTTTCTTCTTTTAAAGTGATCATTTAAATCAAGTGTTTCATCTTCGTATCCCGCTTTGTATTCTTTTATAAACGCAGTGTAGAGATCTTCTTTGATAGCTGTAACTTCATAGCTTACTTTTTCAAAAACTTTGTTATCGTTCTCAATAGTTTCTCTTTTTTTCTCGTTGGCGTTAATACCACTATATCTATTGTCTTGTTCTTGGGTAATATTCATCTCGAGGTGTGCACGTATGGTTGTTATCATGTGTTCTAGTTGGGGTAAAGGGGTGTTTTTCGGTAGGGACTTTATGATGGTTGCTTTTTCTTGGTTGTATCCCCAGCTTCCAGCAAGTGGAAGATCTGCGTCGAAAGTGGAGTGAATAAGTTCTTGAATATTTGTCTCTTCTTGAAGTCTTTGAAAGGTTATCATAGTCCAGCTTCTTTAATAGCCTCTGTCCTTGCATGTGCCATGAGAGGTTCAAATACAAGTTTTAGGTTTCCGTTATTCATAATGTCATCTAGTGCATAAAGTGTTAATCCAATACGGTGGTCGGTGAGTCTATTTTGAGGGTAATTGTAGGTACGAATTTTTTCTGAACGTGAACCTGACCCTACTTGAAGTTTTCTTTGACTTGATGACTCGTCGAGTTGCTTTTGAAGTTCTGCTTCATAGACTCTTGCTTTAAGGACTTTCATCGCTTTTGCTTTGTTTTTGTGTTGTGACTTTTCATCTTGTATGGCTGCAACTATACCTGTAGGTATATGTGTTAAACGCACAGCAGAGTCTGTTGTGTTTACAGACTGACCACCACAACCACTCGAACGATAGGTGTCCATTTTAATATCATTGGCTTTGAGGTCGACTTCTACATCGTCGACTTCTGGAATAACTGCAACCGTAATAGCTGAAGTATGTACACGACCTTGTGTCTCTGTGTCAGGGACACGTTGTACACGGTGAATACCGGCATCATACTTAAGTGTAGCATAGACACCTTCTCCACTAATTTGGGTAATAAGTTCTTTGTACCCGCCAGCAGTACCATCTGAAGATGACATAATCTCTAGTTTCCAACCTACTTGTTCTGCATAGCGTGTATACATTTTGAAGACATCGGCAACAAAAAGAGCAGCCTCATCACCACCTGCCCCAGCACGAAGTTCTAAAATAATGTTTTTATCATCATTTTTATCTTTTGGGAGCATAAGAATTTTGATTTCACTCTCTAGTTTCGGAAGCATTGGTTCTAGTTCGGAGAGTTCCTCTTTGGCTAAATCGCCTAATTCGGAGTCGCTAAGCAACTCCTTGTTCTCTTCTATTGCATCTGATGTTTCAATATAAAGTTTTGCTTTCTCAACAAGTTCATTCAGTCCAGATTGCTCTTTACTGAGTTCTGTCATACGTGAAATATCTGAAGCTATATCTGGGGAGGATAATAGGGTATTAATCTCTTCATGCCTATGTATAAAAGGTTGTAATTTTTCTTTGAACATTGTAAAACTTTATGTTGGATTGTTTGGGGTATTATAAGATAACTAGCCTTGAAGGCTAGTTTAATTGAAAGATAGTTAGGGTGTTAACTATGCTTCTATAGCATTTACCATTTTGTGAAGACGGCTTACTTTTCTAGCAGCAGTTGTTTTTTTGATAAAACCTTTGCTTACCAATGAATGGATTTGCTTATTTGCAACTGTAAATGCCGATGTTGCTGCTGTTTTGTCTGAAGCTTCAATTGCTTCGTGCACAGCTTTAACAATATTTTTAATTCTCGTTCTGTAGTATCTGTTTCTTTCTGTTTTTTTAGCAGTAACTAAGATACGTTTCTTTGCTGACTTATTATTTGCCATGGTGTGTCCTTCTTTGTGTTGTTATCTCTCTATGTAGAGTGAAAATATTTCGCGAATTATATCGAAAAGAAGATTAAGAATGAATTATGTCTATATTTGATAATAATATGCTTATTAGCAATATTGCGTTAAAATTTAAATTAACATACAAGACTAGGAAATATTTTGGAACTTTTTGGAACAGATGGGGTACGTGGAAAAGCAGGTAAAAAAGTCTCTGCTATGAATGCGATGTATTTGGCAATGGCCACTGGGATTTACTTTAAACAGTTTGCCAAAACCAATAAAATATTGGTAGGGAAAGATACCAGACGTAGTGGATACATGATAGAAAATGCCATAGTTTCTGGACTCACTGCAGTAGGTTTTGATGTGATACAAATAGGACCTATGCCTACACCTGCCATTGCATTTTTAACTGAAAATATGCGATGTGATGCAGGGATAATGATTTCTGCGTCACACAATCCTTATTATGATAATGGTATCAAGTTTTTTGATGGCAATGGTAATAAGCTGAACCGCGATAAAGAGATAGAGATTGAATCTATCTTTAAGAACCATGCGATGATTGAAGAGGCACAGGCTACAGACAAGTATATTGGAAAGTCTAAGCGTATTGATGATGTGATAGGTCGATATATTGTGCATATTAAAAACTCATTTCCTAAGCCATTAACATTGGCGGGTAAGCGTGTGGTCATCGACTGTGCGAATGGTGCTGGGTATATTGTAGGTCCTACTATTTTAAGAGAGTTGGGTGCAGATGTGATAGTTGTGGGAGCAAGCCCTGATGGTTTTAACATCAATGAAGATTGTGGTGCTATGCACCCTAGTACTTTAGCCAAAGAGGTACTTAAGTCAAGGGCTGATGTGGGTATCGCTTTAGATGGTGATGCAGATAGGCTTGTCATGGTGGATGAAAAAGGTGAAGTGGTTGACGGAGATAAGCTTATGGGTGTTCTTGCTGTGCATCTGAAAAGTGTTGGTGCATTAAAAGGTGAGGGTATGGTTGCTACAGTGATGAGCAACCAAGGACTTGATGAGTATATGCAACAACAAGGACTTACACTGCACCGTGCAGCCGTGGGAGATAAAAACGTTGTCGAAATGATGCATCAAAATGGCATCAATTTTGGTGGAGAACAGAGTGGACATATTATTTTTTCTGATTATGCAAAGACAGGGGATGGTCTCTCTTCGGCACTACAAGCCTTAGCGTATTTGGTTGGTACAAATCAAAAGGCGAGTGAAGCTTTTGACCCTTATGAGTCATACCCTCAAATGCTTGTCAATTTATTGGTTGAAGAGAAGAGAGACTTTGATACCATTAAAGGTTTAGATGCTTTAAAAGAAAAAGTAGAAAAACTAGAGATGAGGCATCTCTTTCGCTATTCTGGTACAGAAAATAAAATACGCCTTCTCCTTGAGGGTAAAGATGAGAAAAAATTAGAAGAGATGATGGAAGAGTGTAAAACATTTTTTAAAGGGGCTTTGGTTTAATGCGAAACTTTATGGTTTTCTTTTTAATCCTTTTAGGTATTTTCATTATTGACCAAAATATAAAGACTTTGTTTGTTGAGGGCTATTATCGTGCGGGTGAGTGTATTGATTTAGAATTGCACTATAACAAGGGTGTGGCATTTTCAATGTTTGCTTCTTTAGGCCCCTATTTAAAATGGATACAAAGTGTTCTTATTGTTTTAATACTCTATATTATTTTTAAAGAGGGGTACTTGTCTCGCTATGCTATACCTGCTGGGTTATTGGTAGGTGGTGCTTTGGGAAATGTCTATGATAGGTTCATCCACGAAGGTGTGGTTGACTATGTGGCATGGCATTGTGGTTTTAACTTTGCTGTGTTTAATTTTGCAGATGTGGCTATAGACATTGCATTTGTGATTATTGTGGTGATGATATATTTCTTTCCGGAGAAGACTGAGGAGAAATGAATGTAGTTTTCATACTATTGGTCTCTCTTTTGTCGCTCTTTGCAGGAAGTTTTCCTGTGGAGGTTGTATCTGCGAACATTTCACCACCCCTTAAAAATAAATTGTTCATGGACATTGAAGTTTTAGACCAAAAAGAATTACGTTTTCGTCACATTGATAAGATACAGTTTTCTGAACTTTCAGGCTTAGCCTATCATGACAGTAAACAAAAATTACATATGGTGAGTGACAAAGGCGCATTATTTTCTTTTCGTGCGGTCTTTTCAGACAAAATAGAAGTACTTGAACCTCTATCTGGGGTAGTATTGAAAGATAGGCAGGGTAAACCATTAAGGTCTTGGAAAAGAGACAGTGAGGGGGTCACACTTGATGGTAAAGGGAGGTTACTTATCTCTTTTGAAGGGAGTACGCCTAAAGTTGGGTATTTCCATAAAAATAGTGCTTCTTATGGAAACTTAATTCGTAAGTACGCTTTACCTAAAATATTGAGAAATGAAGATAACTATAGAAGCAGAAATAAATCTTTAGAGGCTTTAGCATGGCATAAGAAATATGGTATGTTGACTGCAACAGAGTGGCCACTAAAAAAAGATGACAAAAAGTTTCAAACAATTTATGCACTCAATGGTGCAACATGGCACTTTAAAGCAGAACCTGAGCGTAAGTCTGCTGTTGTTGCCATGGAGGTTATGGATGACGGGAACATGCTTGTGATGGAACGATCTTATACGGGTATGTGGGAGCCACTTGTCATTACCCTGAAAAGAGTGATAATAAAAGGGTGCAAGTTCAAGATATGCCAAAGTAAAGTGCTGGCAAAAATGAATAGCCACCAAGGCTGGAACATCGATAACTTCGAGGGCTTGGCTAAAGTAGGTAAGGGTAAATATCTTATCATCAGTGATGATAACAACAATTTCTTTCAAAAAACATTGTTACTCTATTTTAAAGTTAAATAACCATCTCAATATGTTCATGGTCTTCAAAATATTTAAAAATTTTGTTTCTCTCTTCTTCATTTTCTACAGTACAGCTTGTGTTGTAGGTAGTAAACTTTCCATTTTTGGACTTGTTCCCCATTGCACAGTGGTGTGTTTTGTTGCCAAGCTCTTTCATAATGGCTTGAATAGAGGCTAAAAGTTTTTTCTCATCTCTGCCAATAATTTTATAGTGCCATGTGGTGGGGTAGTCTATGTCTGGTCGTGTTTTGCAACTATTGTCTAATACCATATTTTTTCCTTTTTATCTGTCAAAGTCGCCAGAGTTACCACCGGACTTGTGTTCTAGTTGTACATTTTTAATGACCATGCCTTTATCGATGGCTTTGAGCATATCGTAGATAGTCAGTAGTCCTGTGCTTACGCCTGTGAGTGCTTCCATCTCTACACCCGTTTGTCCGTTCAGCTTAGCTGTAACTGTGAGTTTGAAGCCAGGAAGTTCTGGCAACTCTTCTATATCTGTTTTGACTGAAGTAAGCATAAGCGGATGGCACATGGGTATGAGGTTGGAAGTTTGTTTTGCACCTTGTATGGCAGCTATAACTGCAGTTTGAAGCACTGGGCCTTTTTTTGCTTTATTTTCTATGACTGCATTAAAAGCCTCTTGCCCTACTACTATAACGCCAGAAGCTGTAGCTTTTCGTGTTGTTGCAGGTTTATCGCCTACATCTACCATTTTAGGTTTGTTTTGTTCGTCTAGGTGTGTTAAGTTCACGGTATATGCCTATTGGTTTTTTTGTATTTTAGCATAATTCGAAATAAAAAGGGTTGTTGACGATATAATTATAAATATACTTGACTTTAATCATCAAACAGGATAAAATGGCGATTTTAGTAAAGGATTATTATGGTTTATTCATATTCATATAGGCGGCAAATCCCTGGGTTTCCTTCTTTGGCAGTACAACAACATGAGATACTCTCTTTTGCTATGGGGCAAGGGATGAAAATAGACAAGGAAGTGGTAGAGTATGCCACTAAAAATCTTCCTATGGAGGAGCGTAAAGAGTTTGAGGATTTTTTACGTTCAATGGTCAATGGCAATACGGTGATAGTCTCTAGCTTATCTGTACTTAGTGATAAAGCAGATGAATTGATAAAAGTCATAAACTGCATGCTTACACATGATGTAGACCTTTGGATTGCTTCTGAAAATATGCTTATTAGCAGAGATACAAGTATGGTAACTATTTTTCCATTGCTTAATACTCTAAGAGAAGAGAGTAAAGAGAAGAGTACGCAAATAGGTAGACCTAAAGGCTCAAAGTCTAACTCTAAATTTGACATTTATCATGCAGAGGTTGTAGCGTTTTTGGCTGAAGGGATGTCTGTTTCTGCCATTGCAAGAAAACTAGAAGTGAGTCGAAGTTCCTTAAAAGACTATATTGAGTCTCGAAATATTAAGGACTTAGTGGAAGGTATTGGTGCAAATGTACCTAAAGATGATACCGCAAGAGGTATGGACAATATAGTACTTATTTGTCCATTTGAAGAAGAAAACAAATTAAACGAAAAGAGAGCATCATAATGGAAGCAACAATACCAGTAGAAGAGTCAGGCACAAATAAGCCTAAGAAAAATCAAAAAAAAGAGTACTTAAAAGGCTGGACATCTTACCGTATAAAACGGTACTGGGCGTATATCTTAGCCACAATGATGGCACTTGTTTTGCCTTGGATTACCATAGGGGGTAACCATCTATTTTTACTCTCTTTTGACCAGAAAAAACTACATTTAGCGGGTATAGCATTTGATATGCAAGAGCTTTACCTCATGCCATTTTTGTTGATGTTGCTATTTTTAGGTATCTTTACAGTGACTGCTGTAGGAGGTAGAGCATGGTGTGGATGGGCCTGTCCACAGACTATCTTTAGGGTGATCTATAGAGATGGTATAGAGACAAAACTTTTAGGGCTTCGTAAAAAGATAAAGAACAAACAAAAAGACCCCGATATGTCCAAAATGGAAAATAAAGTGAAGTATGTCATCGCCATATTGCTTTGGTCTGTTCTCGCATTTGTAGCTTCAGCAAACTTTTTATGGTTCTTTGTGCCACCTGAAGATTTCTTTGCGTACTTGGCTAACCCCATGGAACACTTGACACTAGTAGGTATGTTTGTGGGTGTGGCATTGTTTATCATCTTGGATGTTGTGTTCATTAAAGAAAACTTTTGTGTGTATATTTGTCCCTACAGCCGTGTGCAGTCGGTACTCTACGATGATGACACTGTCATGGCTGTTTATGATCCTAAGCGTGGTGGTGAGATTTACCAAGGAAAAGGGTATGATAGAGAAAAGAAATTTTCTAAGCAAAAGTCACTTTTAGAGGTAGATAGCAGTGCAGAGTGTACAACGTGTGAATCATGTGTAACGGTATGTCCTACACATATTGACATTAGAAAAGGGCTGCAACTAGAGTGTATTAACTGTTTGGAGTGTGTTGATGCTTGTACAACTGTTATGGGTGCTTTGGGAAAACCATCTTTAGTACGTTGGTCATCTGAAAAAGAGGCAGTACGTTATGAGGGTAAAACAAATTTCTTTAGAGGTAAGGTGCTTGCCTACTTTACGGTATTGGCTATTGTCTTAGTAGCACTTTTTGCAATGGGTGCTAAGAAAGAGCATATGCTTTTAGATATTAACAAATCACCAAGGCTATATAAATTACTAGATGCAGGTGTGGTACAAAATGATTATATCTTCATGTTTGCAAATACAGATAGCAAGAGTCATACCTACTATTTTGAAATAGTTGGCAATGATAAAATAACAATAAAAAGACCAGCAGATGCATTTAAAATAGGTGCAGGTAAAAAGAAGAAAAAAGTAGTTATTTTAGAAGCACGTGAAGTACTTGTAGATGACATGCATAAAGATACGCCTATTCCAGTTAAAATAAAAGCGTATGCAACGGACAATAAAGAAAAGATTATTATTGATAGAGAAGTAGTATTTATCTACCCACGTAAAGATTTATTGAAAAAATAGGATTAAAAAATGTATAGAAATGAGCCAACACTAGAACAACTAGACGATTACAACAACAATGAGAGTAAAGAAAAACGCCTTACGGTTTGGATTGTGATACTCTCTGGGTTACTCATAGGAGCAATCTATGGAATCATAGCTTCTAATTCAACGGTTTCAGACCTTTTGATTGAGACAGAAAAAACAGGTATATGGAAAGTTTAAGAGGCATATAAAATATGGAACAAAAAAGTATGAAAAAAGTATTGGTACTAGGTGGAGGTTTTGCAGGTGTTGAAGCAGCTATCTATTTAAAAAAACAAGAGCTAGAGGTGACTTTGGTAAGCGATAGAGATTACTTCTATATCTACCCCACTTCTATATGGATACCTACAGGAGAAGTGACAAGAGAAGATGTTTCTGTACCCTTAGATGCTTTGGCAATGAAGCATGGGTTTCAACTTATAGTTGACCCTGTAGTAAGGTTAGAGGCTGGAGAGAAACGTGTAACCCTAGAGAGTGGACGCATTTTAGATGAATATGCATATATTGTTGTTGCTCTTGGACAAGACAAGCTTACGCACAATGGGCTTGAACATACCCTCTCTATTTGTGGTAAACCAGAAGAGGCTACGGCTCTGTATGAACAACTCGATGCCTTACTAGAAAAGAAGCAAGGTAAAATAGCCATGGGCTTTGGTGGTAACCCTAAAGACACTTCTGCTGTACGTGGTGGTCCTGCGTTTGAGGTGCTTTTTAATGTCGATACCTATTTGAAAAAAAGAGGGGTACGTGATAACTTTGAACTTACCTTTTTTGCTCCTATGGAAAAGCCAGGTCAGAAGATGGGAGAGAAAGCTTTAGTGATGATGGATAAGATGTTTAAAATGACAAACATCAACAAAAAGGTCGGTTCTAAAATCACAGCTTTTGTAGAAGATGGTGTAGAGTTTGAAGATGGCACAAAACTAGAGTCCGACTTGACAATGTTCATCTCTGCTGGAACGGGACATAGCATAACAAGAGACTCTGGACTTCCTCTTAGTGAAGCTGGGTTTGTACTCACCAATGAACATAACGAAATAGAAGGTTTTGATGGCATTTACGCCATTGGTGATTCTGCCTCTCTAATGGGTCCTGATTGGCGTGCAAAGCAAGGTCATGTCGCTGAGGTTATGGCTAAAAATGTTGCGTACAACATCAACAGTCATATGCAAAATATAGACTCCAAGCAGAGCTATTTGGAGCATCTCAACATCTTATGTGTTATGGACACAGGAAATGGTGCAGCATTTGTCTACAGAAGTGACAAGTCTGCAAAGATGATACCTATGCCACTGGTAGGGCATTGGATGAAAAAAGCTTGGGGTTGGTACTGCCGTCACTCAAAATTAGGGAAAATCCCTCGAATACCAGGAATGTAGCATGAAACAAATCACAGTGATGGAAAAATACCCAGTATTTACATTAGAAATAGCAAAAGAACATACCACTTTCACCAGTGTAGATGAGGTGCTAGCATTTTTAAAAACAAAGATAGACGCTCACCCCATTTGTACATACATAGGTACGTTTGACCACTATAGTCACACCGATGCCCTAGAAGTAGGAGAAATTTCAGATGATATTTTAGATGCTAAAAATATTATTTGTTGTTTTGGAAAGGTTTTACCTAAACCAGAAGTGTTAGC
>JAYEFI010000180.1:0-6589 GCA_034658615.1 Campylobacterota bacterium | reverse complement strand
GGGAGTTTTAAACAATACGGGATGATATCTTTTTGACTGATACTGATAATGATCCCAATACTCTATATTATACTTATAGTTTACTCGTCGACCCTTCCACCATATCTTTTTGCCATAGACATATTTGAGAACAAAGGCAATATCATATCTTGCGAAATAGAGTGTCTCCTTATCTGTCTTATTTTGTTTTTCATAATATTCTGCAGCTTTACCTATATATTCTATCTCTTCTTGTGAAAAATTAAATCTTATATTTTTATTATCAAAACTACTTTTTATAGACATAATATTTTTATAATAATTATGTGATAAAAGATTATTCGATTTTGAATAGTAAAAAACAGATACTAACAAAACGACCAATACTGCATTAACATATCTTAATTTAATTGTAAAGCTGTGCAATATATAATAAACAAAGATAGGCAACAATACAAAAAGTGAAGCACTATAATAAAGTCTATGTACCACATGTTCTCTTGTTATCAATCCAAATAACCCTGCAGAAAATACATATAAGGGAATAACTACAAATAATGATGTGATGATTAAAAAAATCATTATTCTGTAATTCATAATGTCTTTTTTTCTATATATCTTCCAGAGAAAAAACACAAATGCACCCAAACTCACATAGAAAATCATATACATCAATTCATTGATAACTGCAGTAGACCTACTATAATGCGAAACAACAACTTCTCCTGCTTGTACTATTTTGTAGTACAAGTAACTAGGGTCATTTCTATCAAAGGCACGCATAAAGTACATACCAAATTTAGCGTCATCATGTTTAAATGCATAAATAAAGGCAATGCTTAGCAAACTTCCCCATGTTGCAATACATGCATGTTTGCGTATAAATCTATATACACTACCCACATAAACCAGTGCCAATACCAATACATAAAGCATATAATATAAAAGTTCCATTGCATGTGCTTGCATGATAAACCACACTAAGACTACTATTTGTATAGTAAAAAAGATTTTTACATTTTTAGATGGATGCTCAAGTGCTAAAACCAATGTCAAGCCTGTAATATAAAAAAATAACGGTAAAGTAATTTGATAGTTAATAGAATACCACATCATCCATACTTGGTGGTAATACATGGAAAAAGTGGCAAAAATACTCAACCAAATAATAACCGACCATAATGCTAAATATTTTGCCATTACCGAAGAGATGTCGTTAAATACATTTCGTATCACAACATGTGAAAAATAATAAACCGAAAAGAGTGCAATGAGTGTTTGTGCAATATGTATAATTTTGGTACGTAACAGAAACTCAATACTTCCTACATGAAACACTTGAAATATATTTGCCCATAACCCATGCCAAATAAGCCTTTTAGGAGGAATACTCGTTGAACTTACTGCCACATCATGATAGCGTTCATCAATGGCCATTAGATGTGCAATTGCATCGTAAGGAAGTCGAATAAAAGGATATGAGAAAAACACCGATGCTACGCCAATAATTACAAGTATATAGAAAAAATAAGTTGCTACAGTAGTTAAATATTCTTTTGACACATCTTTCCCTTTTATGCAATATTGTGCATGAATTGTATCACAAAATCTTGATTTTAGAGACAAAATGCTACTATGCTAACATATAAATAAAACTTTGTTTAAGGGTGATCACTTTGCTTGTTTCTATTATCACTCCCTCTTACAATGCTCAAGACTTTCTTCAACCTTGCATTGATTCTGTTTTATCTCAAACCTATAGAAATTGGGAACTAATAATCGTAGATGACTGTTCATCTGACAATTCCCAAAAAATCATAGAAATGTATGCAAAAAAAGACTCTCGTATTAAACCTATTTTTCTTCAACAAAATGTTGGTGCTGCCATGGCAAGAAACCATGCAATCACTGCTGCAAAAGGTGAATATATTGCTTTTTTAGACTCAGATGACACATGGTTGCCTCATAAACTAGAAAAACAGCTTACGTTCATGCAAAAAGAAAACCTTGCATTTTCCTATGCTTCTTACTACACCATGTCCGAAACAGGTCAAGAGACAGGAAAGTTTATTGTCCCAGAAAACATAAGTTATGAAAGCATATTAAGAACATGTAGCATCGGGTGTCTTACGGCTATTTATGATGTAAACAAACTTGGGAAAACCTATATGATAGATGCTTCAAAAGGGGAAGACCTTGCATTATGGCTAAACATCATGAAACGCATTAAAGTAACCCAAGGCATTCAAGAACCCTTAGCACACTACAGAATCCAAAGCAACTCACTCTCTAGTAACAAACTCAATGCGGCAAAAGCCCAATGGTACGTCTACAGAAAAGCAGAAGATCTAGGTATCTTAAAGAGCAGCTACTACATGCTACACTATGCTTACCATGGCTTTATGAAATACCGTTAATCTTCTTCTTTTCTTTCTGCTAAAAAAGAGAGGAAGAGTACAAGTAAAACAGACAAAAGCACCGCACTAACCACTGAGGTAGTCACTATAATACTTTTGGAAGTTGTAATGCGTTTTACGTAAACCTCTCCTATTATCTGGGTCTCATAAGTGTATTTGGGAGACATTTTTTTCTTTGCCCATTTGATAAGTGCGATATGTCTATCCTGATATGTTTTTAATTGTTCTACCAAATAATAATTTTTTGCAACCTGTAGAGTAGCCAATAACTCTTTATTTACTACCTTCTCATCAGTGAGATCCAGTTCAGTGTTTTGCTTAAGGTCCTCTATGATTTTATCTGTATTCTTTAAAGTACTTTTTCTTAATGTACTAAATACTCTTTTAGTCTTCGCTCTATCTTCAGTTGCCAAATCTAATTTAGCTTGAAAATATTCCAAATATTCTTCATAGGTTTGTGTAAGATTATGTTCTTTGGGAATATTAGATAAAACTTTGTTAAGATAATTATGTAATATATTTTTATTTTCACCTGTGGTGGTAAACCTCAGAGTTCCCTCTTTTTCATCTTCTATATCTATGTGAAATGAGTTTATTTCATTATTGGTCTCACTACTATAGTTTTGAACTATCTTTGTCTTGATTGCTTCTAAAGGTTCAACTAAGACACCTCCTCTTTTACCTATTTGTATTTTGGCCACTGCCCTATATTCTGGTACATGCATGAGAAAAGCATAGAGTGTTGATACAACTAAACTAATCAATACAATGGTAATCATAAATACTCTATACTTTTTCACCATACTCAACAATGTATCTATCTCATTTGTTGGAATTTCTACTTCATTTTTCATACTTTACTCCTGTAGTTTTTGATACCTTTTAACATCATTAAAAAAAAGTCTTTCATATTTAACGAAGAAAATTGATTCTTCTTATAGGCGTAGAGTGCTGATGCCACATAGCCTAGTGAACCAAACAGCCTATAAAACATGGCACCTTTTGCTTGTATCAGTGCCATATTACTATAATTACTCCCGGAACTCTCCAAAGGATGGATGACAATGGGTATCGGCACATACAAAACTTTTAAACTTTTACCTAATGCATCAGATAAAAATATCACTTCTTCCCCTGTTGGGAACTCTGCCCCTAAACCAAAATTCTCATCAAAACTCAAATGATGACCTTTGATTACTTCTGACCTCAATGCGATTTCAACAGAACAAACACGCATAATGCTTTTTTTATTATGCCAAAACGTATCTTTTTTATAATTACTAAAAGGCTCACCATCAGGTGAAATAACCTGAAAAGTAATAATATCTGCACTAGGGTTCTCCTTAAAAGCCGTCAAGACAATATCTTTTAAATCTTTTATATATTCCAAATCATCATCACTTATAAGGCATATATCTGCATGACTTTTTTCTAGTGCATGGTTTCTACTTTTAGAGAGGCCTCTCTCTTTATAATTATAAACAGCATCACCTACATAAGGCTCATTCGCATATTGGTTAATAACCAACATATTTTCTTTTAAAGTTTTCTTGCCAGTAAAAAAGTTTCCATTCATTGTTGAGATAAGAATTTGAAATGTCATAGCTTAGCCTTAAACATATAATAAAACTTTAATATTCCAAAAGATGCAACAGGCAAGAGCATGGCCACTAAAGGCATACGATGCCTAGCAGCACCTGGTATATAAAACTCCCACACTGAAAACAATATAGCACTCACAATAAAAATCAATAAATATATTTTTGATACTTTAAACCCTGCATATATTGCACTCACATATACCACAATAGAAAACAGCGAATCTACAAAAATAGAAAGAAAATTCAATGGGTTATGTGTATGTAGTATAGCAAATGGAGAAAGTAAAAACTGTAATGTCAATAATGGAATATCTTTTAGCACATCTAAATAAGAGTGCCACTCTACTCGCCCATAAGAGAGCAACTCATAGGTATCTATTAACTCTCCTCTAAGATACGAAAAATATTCTGGTGTAAACTTA
This sequence comes from Campylobacterota bacterium, assembly GCA_034658615.1. Taxonomy (GTDB): domain Bacteria; phylum Campylobacterota; class Campylobacteria; order Campylobacterales; family Sulfurovaceae; genus Sulfurovum. Next base: position 2,170 of record JAYEFI010000180.1, on the reverse strand, counting down.
TAGGAAAATACCATAGAATAAAGTAAAGGAATAAGAATAATACTAATTAAAAGTGATCCATATTTTAGATACATATTTTTTTGAAACATTGCAGCAAAAAGCACTACAATGACCATAAATTGGGGACGACCCATGATTAACAGTATCGCTCCTAAAATAATCGTCACGATTCCCTTATTGGTATAATATTTATTCACTAACCCATAAACCAATATAGAAAACCCTAGTAAAATGAAAAATTCACGTAATGGTATAGGGATATACAGTAAAAATGCTGGATACAGCAAAACCAATACTAAAAATATATACATCCCATAAGATTTATCATATCCATTATGCTCTAAAACAATTTGCCATGACTTCCATAAGATCATCATAGCTAACAAAAAACTAAAAATTTGAAAAGTTATAAATATTTCAAGTTTAAAGAGCGAGAGTATGCGTAGTGGGAAAGTTCCTATATAAAAAAGACGTACACCTAATGATTGATTATCAGGGAAAAAATTTTCTGTCGCCATTTTTGCAAAAAGTGCGCTGTCTGGAAGATCGGGTATAAGGTTTATATGCATGCCAACTATAAAAAAAAGATAATAATATACGAACATCGCCGTAATTATCTTAATTGAGAACTTCACATGCATAAGTTTTGAAATATAAGAGAGTATAATAATTAACACAAATATATAAGGTAATGACAACAACACACCAAAAGGGTCAAGTGCAAAAGTATACGATTTAATCATCTATTTTATGTACCCTTTAGAATCTTTTATATAAAAATATTTTATCATATTTTTGTTTATACTCTTCTCTTTACATCTTGATAAAACTTTAGTATCCCATAAGAAGCAACAGGCAAGAGTATTGCAACCAAAGGCATACGATGGCGTACCGCACCAAAAATATAAAACTCCCACATTGAGAACATAAAGCTACTAAGAAGAAATATAAATACATATACCTTTGAAACCCTAATCCCTGCATATATAACACTTAGATAAATTACGATTGTAAAAAGTACATCCAATAATATTGCAAAAAAGTCCAAAGGATTAAGCCTATGCAAAACAGGGAATGGTGAGAAAATGAACTGCAGGAAAAGTAATGGTGCATCCATTACCATATCTACATAGCTATGCCATTCAAATGCCCCATAAGCATGCACACCAAGAACATCCTGATACCGTGCCCTAAGTTGAGTAAAATACTCTGGTGTAAATGAAATATGCATGAAAGAAGTAAAAACAATGGGTATCAAAAATAAACTACTTACTATCAATAATATTTTAACTCTTTTGTCTTTTTGAAATATAGCAAAAAACAATATTACAATAACTACAAGTTGCGGTCTTACAAACATGACGATAATAGAACCCAATATAATAAAAAGCATACTTTTTTCATGATAGTATTTTGCAACTAAACCATAAGTGAGTATACTCATCCCAAGTAATATGGCAAATTCCCTTAAGGGAACAGGTATATAAAGTAAAAATGCCGGATATACCAATGACAACCATACAAAAATGTTAATGCCCAATTGTTTGTTCTGTCCATTGTATATTAAAACTATCTGCCATGATTTCCAAAGAATCATTAACGACAAAATTAATATAGCAATTTGAAATACAATAAATACCTCTAGTTTAAAAAAAGATAAAACTCGAATAGGGTAAGAAATATAGTAAAAAAGTTTTACCCCTAGTGAGGTTCTAGCTGGTATTTCATTTTCAATAATAAGTGTAGAAAAAAGCCTAGTGTCAGGAAGATTAGCAACAGAGTCTGTAAATGTACCTATCAGAAATATAAGAAAAAAATAACTAAAAATTGAGACAATGGTTCTATATGAAATGTCAACATCCAAACGTTTAGCGACAACCAAAAGCACTTGAGATAAGATAAATATGTAAATTAATGCTAATCCCAAACCTAAAGGGTCAAGCATTTCAAAATATGATTTATCCACTATTTTTATTGCCCAAAGCTTTCAGCATATACTTTAACTTTCTAAAAAACGCTAAAAGAGAAAGCGTACTATAAAATTTTTTCTTACTAAAGCTTACACCTCTATCTACAATAATATTATCTACGTTAACCATGTTACTTTTATGCAATACATCATACGAAGCAATAGTTTCTATGGGAAAATATTTCACTTTACGTTCCATAA
>JAYEFI010000179.1:0-22416 GCA_034658615.1 Campylobacterota bacterium | reverse complement strand
AGTTACAAATAGGGAGATTTCATGAGTGGGAAGAAAGATATAAACCGTATAAGAGAACTTATTTTTGGTAAAGATATTGAACGTTTTGATGAGACTTTTACTGCAATTAATAGTGAATTGGACAAAATAAAGTCTGAACAAGGTATCTTTGAAGAAAGAATGTTGAAACAATTTAGTAAACTAGAAGAAGTAATGGCTGATATGCAAGAAACACAGTCAGATATTGCACAAGGTCTTCGTTATCAAGGTCATAAAATGGATCTTTATGTTGAAGAGATAGATATGTCTCTTAAGAAATCTTTAGAACAATCTTCAAGTGAACTCAATCAACTTAAAAATGAACTAAAAATGCATATTGAGACAAAAATGACACAGATGAATAGGGTTACAATTTCCCACAATCAATTATCTGAAATATTTTCTGCTCTTTCTAATGAGTTAAAAGTAACAGATAATACCGATATATATGCAAGAAAATAATACTGAAATAGGTGAATTAAAGTCTTTACTCTTTGAAGAAGAGATGGATACATTTAAGAAGCTTGAAGAAAAAATCAGAAACCTTAGTTTTGAGTTTAACAACACAGAACAAATAATTGCAAGAATCTCTCCGCTTATTGATGATTTACTTAAAGAAAATCTACAAAAGAAAGATAGTCGTACTATAGGTATATATGCAGATTCTTTAGCTGAAATTATAAATAAGAGTGCTGAGCAAGACATATCTGCTTTAAGTCGTTCACTTCAAAATGTTATATCTCCTATTATTGGAAAAGAGATTGATATCAATAAGGACAAAATGGTTGATATACTTTATCCAACTATGGGTTCTATGATTTCTAAATATGTGAGTAATGCGATACAAGAGATGATGGATACAATTGATAAAAAGATTAATGAAGGTCTTTCTGTTGATAAATATAAACGTAAAATTAAATCTAAGGTATCAGGTGTTAGTGAAACAGAACTTCTTTTAGAGGAGAATAATGATGCACTGATGTCATCTATCTTTATAATACATAAAGATAGTGGTCTACTTGTTGCTGAAGCACACTTGGAAGACCAAGAAATAAATGACCCTCATATGGTTGCTTCTATGGCATCAGCAATTAAAGATTTTATTAATGATTGGATAAGTAAAAATGATGAGCCAAATGAAGTGCAGCTTCTAAGCTATGGAAATGCTACACTCTATATTGAAAGTGCTGGCACAGTATATCAAATCGTTTTTTTAGAGAGCGAACCTAATCATATACAACGTAAGACGATACAAAGCTTTTTTAGTAAAATTGTAAAAAATTATAGCCACTTTTTTCCTACATTCAATGGTGATGATTGTGCAGTAGAGATTCAACAAATGCAAAAAGAGATGCAATTATTTTTAAACCAACAAGATAATAAAGTTGAACATAAAAGTAAAAAAAAGAGTAATGCATCAAAATATATTTTATTTGCATTGCTAGCATTGCTGTTAGGATATTTGGCGATACAACTAAAAGAAAAATACGTTATTTATAGTTTAGAACAAGATATATTGGAACAGACTAATGAAGTAGTAAATATTGATGCCAATGGAGATATGCTGCAAGTTAGTGGATATATAAACTCTAGGGAGAATTATTCTTTAATTCAAAATATATTATATAAAGAGAGTAATAATGGTCTATTAAATAAAATGTATCTACCTTTAAATGAGATAGAAAAAAAAGTTTTAAAAGAGAATATAGCTTTAGTCACATTATCTAAAAAATTATCTGCTGAAGTAGATATTCTTACGAATGATTTAAATAAGTTACAACTTGAACTAGATAGATTAAAAGAAGTAAAAAGTACCAAAATAACTATGGATATAGAGACATATGTTAAAGCTATATTAAGTAGTAAGTTTGGTCATTTAAAGAGTTTTAATGTAGATGATTCTTCTTTGACTTTTAATGACCCATTACTTTTTGAAGTAGGAAAAGCTACTTTAAATTTAGAATATTTAAAAGAATTGGGTATACTTAGTAAGGAATACATTGAAGTGTTACTTGATGATACTAATATTGCTCCATACATTAAGTCAATCAATATTGAGTCATATACTGATTCTAGTGGTGATGCATCTTTTAATAATAAATTGTCTTATGCTAGGGCAAAACAATTTAAAGAATATTTACTTACATTGAAAGATGATAATTCTGAGTATGGTGTGCTAGGTAACTTAGATACTTTATTGTATGTTAAAGGAAGGGGAAGTAGTGATGTTATATACAGAAATGGCAAAGAAGACAAGATTACTTCTAGACGAATTAAAGTTAGTTTTATATATGACTACAAAAAAATGTTAAAGAAGTTAACGTTATGAGCAAATGATGATAAGAAAAAAAATATTATTACTAGGTGATTTTGCTGTAGGTAAAACAAGTCTCATAAGAAGATATGTCGATAATGCATTTGACGACTCATATCTTACTACCATTGGTGTTAAGATTTCTAAAAAACTTTTTGTAATGAATGAAATTGAGGTTGAAATGATTATTTGGGATATAGAAGGTACTACCCCAACAAAAGTCATACCTCTACATTACTTAAAAGGAGCAAGTGGTGCAATCTTAGTTACAGATGTAAATAGAAGTGAAACTCTGCTAAGTATTGAATCACATAAACATGATTTTTTTTCTCAAAATCCTGAAGCCTCTTTTATCATAGCTCACAATAAAGCTGATTTACTCTCTCCTGAACAAAAAAAACAATATGGCAGTGAGGAAGATACCTTTTTAACTTCTGCAAAAGACAATACTAATGTAGAAAATGTTTTCTCTGCATTACTTCACAAGATGTTATGAATTCAGTTGTATCTAAAAGTGAAAAAGAGGTGTTATTAGATAAATTATTATCTAAAAATATGTTTGAATTTATAGTATTAGATAGTCAATTAAATATTGTAGAATATTCAACAAATAGTCATTTGTATGTAGATTGTGTTTTAAGTAAAGGAGATACCATATTTTCTTCTTTTCCCGAACTTGTTGGCTATGAAGATGAATTAGAAGATATTTTAAATCATGATTCAATGGAGTTTATGCTTGAAACAGTGTCTAAAAATCAGTTTTATGTTACTATCACACTAGAAGCATATGGTGAGGGTAGATTAATATTATTTCTTCATAACATAACAAATATTCTACTTTCAAAACAACAAATGTTACAATACAGCAATGAATCTCTTTTACTTAATGCTACATTGCAAAAAATACTAGATAGTCAAAATGCATATGTATTTGTAGTGCATAAAGAAAAAATCACATTTATCAATAAAAGATTTGCGCAATATTTTAATTTAAATACAGTAAGTATCAACATAGAAGATAATTTAAAAATTTATCAATATTTAGATATTCAGATAAATGGATATGATGCACTTTTTAATCACTTACAAAATAAAGAAGAAACAGTTGTAATTAATAATGATACATTTATTTTGAAAGCGTCTATTATTGAGTCTACACACCAACTTTTTACGTTGACTAAAATTACAGATATATCCAATAAATTACAATTTGACCCTTTAACATCTGCATATAGAAAAGAGTTTTTTCACAAACAATTAGACCAGTTTATGTCACTTGAAGAAGAGGGGGTACTTGTTTTATTTGATATTGATGATTTTAAACAAATTAATGAGAGGCATGGAAAGGAAATAGCAAATAGTGTACTCAAAGAGTTTGCTATTTTAATCAAAGATAATATTAGAGATACTGATACCTTGGCTCGTTGGAGAGAAGAAGAGTTTTTACTTCTATTGCGTAATATATCTTTAGATAGGGCTATGTTAAAAGTAAAAAATCTTTCTAATATTATTTTGGATCACAAGTATCAATATATCAATCATTTAACCTGTTGTATAGGTATAGCTTCTAAAAGTGAGAATGATACATCAGACTCTTTATTGATTCGTTCAGATCAAGCACTTTTTGAAGCTAAAAAATCTGGAAAAAATAACATTGTTCAAAAACTATTGAAAAATAAAAATAAGCAATCTAAAAGATAGATATTTAAGCTTTATTTTAAGCCAAATTCATTATAATCTCACCCATCAAACATATGGAGAGTTGGGAGAGCTGGTTTAATCCGCGCCCCTGCTAAGGGTGTGTAGCTTCACGGCTACCGAGGGTTCGAATCCCTCACTCTCCGCCACTCAATCCCCAATATAGCGTTACATTTAACTATCCAATTTTTAACTATCCAATTTTTCATAGGTCAGGTTTTAATTTATCCGTAGAATATTCAATATTTAATCCATCTTCAACGTAACCTAATTGGTCTAGGACTCACATAATTAATAATTTTAACTAAACTAACTTGACAACAAGTGACTAAAGGTTGTATAATATTCTAAATTATAAGATTCAGGAGTAACTATATGAATATACTAGAAAAATTAACCAACCAAATGCAAGGTACTATTGAGTCTGGTGTGTCACTTGCTTTACATAACAAAAACCAAGAAGTAGACCCTATACATATGTTGTGGGCATTACTGACTAACTCTGGGAGCATCTTGCATCAGGCATTTACTAAGATGAATGTAGATAAGTCTGCTATAGAATTAGAGACGAAGTCTATGGCTAACAAATTAGCAACTGTATCTACGGTAACAAAAGAGAACATAAAACTAGGTCAAAACCTTGTAAGAACACTACAAAATGCAGAAGGTGTGATGACTGCCAACGGTGACCAATACTTGGCTGTAGACGCGTGGCTTATGGCAAACATCACAGAGCAATTTATGGTGGATGCTCTTGGTAAATACATTGATATGAATGAATATAAAAAGACCTTAGAAAGTATAAGAGGTGGCAAAAGTATAGACTCACAGTCTGCAGATGAAACGCTTGAAGCTTTAGCACAGTACGCTGACGACCTAAACCAAAAAGCCCTAGACGGTAAGCTGGACCCAGTCATAGGACGTGACGAAGAAGTACAGCGCATGATGCAGATACTCATACGTAAAACAAAGAACAACCCCATACTCATAGGTGAACCAGGTACAGGTAAAACTGCCATCGTAGAGGGGCTTGCACAACGCATCGTTAACAAAGAAGTGCCACTAAGCCTTCAAAACATGCGTGTGATGAGCTTAGATATGAACAGACTTATCGCTGGAGCGAAGTATAGAGGTGAGTTTGAAGACAGACTTAAAGCCGTCATAGACGAAGTCAAAGAATCAGCAAACATCATACTGTTTATAGACGAAATTCACACCATCGTGGGTGCAGGTGCATCTGAGGGTGGTAATGACGCGGCAAACATACTTAAGCCTGCTTTGGCTCGTGGAGAGTTACATACCATAGGAGCTACAACACTGAAAGAGTACAGAAAGTACTTTGAAAAAGACACAGCTTTACAGCGTCGTTTTCAGCCTGTAAAAGTAGATGAGCCAAGTATCAACGAGGCACTGCAAATCCTCAGAGGTATAAAAGACAAGCTAGAGGCACACCATAATGTAAACATTACAGATGCAGCACTCATTGCTGCAGCTAAACTAAGCGATCGTTACATAACAGATAGGTTTTTGCCAGACAAAGCCATAGACCTCATAGATGAAGCAGCAGCAGAACTAAAAATGCAAATAGAGTCTGAGCCAAAAGATTTGGCAAAAGCCAAACGTGAGATAAGCACACTCCTAGTAGAAAAAGAAGCCTTGAAGATGGAAGAGTCAGACAAAAATACTTCACGTCTAGGTGAAATAGAAAAAGAACTAGCAGACCTAGAAGAACATAGAACAACATTGCAAAACCAGTTTGACAATGAAAAGCAGGTATTTAACGACATTGCAGGCATAAAAGTAAGTATAGATGCACTTAAAACTGAAGCTGACCATGCTAAAAGAGAAGGTGAATTCTCCAAAGTAGCAGAGATAGAACACGGACAGATACCCACAGAACAACAAAAGCTCACTGACCTAGAAAACAAATGGACTCAAATGATGTCAGAGGGTACACTACTTAAAAACTCAGTCGATGAAGAGATGATAGCAAGCATTGTGAGCCGTTGGACGGGTATATCGGTCAATAAGATGCTTCAAGGCGAAAAAGAGAAAATTCTTGCCATTGAAAACATACTCAAAGAAGAGGTAGTAGGACAAGATGAAGCTTTAAAGGCAGTCGCTCGTGCCATCAAGCGTAACAAAGCAGGGTTAAGTGACCTAAACAGACCCATAGGTTCATTTATGTTTTTAGGACCTACCGGTGTAGGTAAAACGCAAGTAGCAAAGACCTTAGCGAAGTTCCTCTTTGACTCTGAGAAAGCACTCATACGCATAGACATGTCTGAGTACATGGAAAAACACGCAGCTTCACGTTTAGTTGGAGCACCTCCAGGCTATGTAGGCTACGAAGAGGGTGGACAACTCACTGAAGCTGTAAGAAGAAAACCATACTCAGTCGTACTCTTTGATGAGATAGAAAAAGCCCATCCAGATGTGTTTAACACACTTTTGCAAGTACTAGATGATGGACGTCTAACAGACAACAAAGGGGTGACAGTAGACTTTAAAAATACCATCATCATCATGACGTCTAACATTGCGTCAGATAAAATTATGACTATTACAGACAAAGAAGAAAGACGAGAAGCAGTAAATGAAGAACTAAAGCGTAGTTTTAAGCCAGAGTTCTTAAACCGTCTAGATGAGCAAGTCATCTTTAATCCGTTAGACTTAGAGGCTATTACGAGCATAGTAGACATCTTGTTTAAAGGCATACAAAACAAACTCTCAGAGAGAGACATTAGCATCACACTTAGTGATAGTGCCAAAGCCTACATTGCAGAAGCAGGGTTTGACCCTGTGTATGGTGCTAGACCCTTGAAACGTGCCTTATATGAGGCAGTGGAAGATAGGTTGGCTGAGTTGATACTTGAAGACAAGATTGTAGAAGGGTCTTCTGTTGAGTTTGATGTGGTTGGTGGGGAGATTGAGGTAACAATAAGTTAAGTTTAGTGTCTAGTTTAGTATCTTAGGAAGCAAATTTGACTATGGGTTATTGCAACGTTGGTGGACAAAGCAATATATTTTTAAAAAAGGAGGAAGAATAAAAAATGTCTTGCTACCTAAGATATATGCGAAGTATAGTCAATTAAGATAAATTTAGTCTTAAACTTAAGATTATGATAATAATTTGTTTAAATTATTATCATAATCTTGTTTGTTTTAACATACAAGCCAGTGTTCCATCTTAAATATATCTACCGTTGTGGGCATACCTTTCCAACCATTTGACTCCAAATACATCATTTTATTTCCAAAGTATCCTACAACATATTTCTCTTTATAGATAGGAAATGTACCTGAATGAAACATAGCAAAAATATCTTCATAAGATTTTGCAGTTTCATAATAGGAGAAATCAAAGCTATGTAAGGCAATGAGTGCTGTATGTAACATTTCATTTTTATGTGCATAAGTGCTAAGTATATAATATGACGGATAGACAACAGAGGGATTATCTAACAATTCAGATATAAATAATTTTTCTTTTTTCTTTTGATACATAGTTTGTAGTGTATAGGAAAATTATTGTAATGTTGAATAATATCTCAAATTGTCATACTTTTTGTTATACTATTAAAAAAAAGAGTATATATGGCGTATGATTTAAAAAATAAACTTGTAGTTGCTATCTCATCACGTGCATTGTTTGACCTAGAAGAAGAAAACAAAATGTTTGAAAAAAAGGGACTTAAGAAATATTATAAATACCAAATTAAGCATGAGGAGAAAGCACTAAAGCCTGGTGCTGCTTTTAATTTTGTTAAAAATATTTTACGCATTAATAATAACTTTGATGACAATTTGATTGAGGTCATCATTTTATCACGAAATAATGCTGCTACTGGCTTACGTATTAGGAAATCTATAGATAACTATGGGTTAAAAATAGACAGAGCAGGGTGGACTGCTGGTACACCTATTTCAAATTATCTAAAATCTTTTAATGTAGATTTGTTTTTATCTGCACATGAAGAAGATGTGCAGGAGGCTATTAATGTAGGTATTGCAGCTGCTAGAATCATTCCTAAAAAATACAAAAAGAAATCAAAAAGAAAAGATGTTCATATTGCTTTTGATGGTGATGCTGTACTTTTCTCAGATGAATCAGAAAAAATTTATCAAAAGCATGGACTTGATGCATTTTTAAAACATGAAAAGAAAAATGCTAGCAACCCACTGCCAAAAGGCCCTTTTGCAAAACTATTGAAAGTTATATCGACCATACAACAAAAGTTTCCTTTGGAAGAAGCACCCATTAAAACATCCCTTATCACTGCACGAGACTTTACCACTTTTGAAAGGGTCATACGTACTTTTAATGCGTGGAATGTACGTGTAGATGAAGCATTTTTTTTAGGTGGCGTTGAGAAAAGAAGTGTTATAAAAGCTTTTAAAGCAGATATCTTTTTTGATGATCAAGATGTACATTTAAGTAAAACTTCTAAAAAGATACCTTCTGCAAAAGTACCAATCAAACAAAAAAAATAAAATGGTATGGTATATTTTTAACTATTGTGTTTTCAAATATTAACAGAAAATAAACAGAAGATAAATGGAATCTTGGATTATTAACAAAATTATACTATAATGTAACCAAAGTATAATTACTAAAGGTAAAAAATGATAAGGGTAGTAAACTTAATTGTTAATCAAGAGAGAAAATTACGTAAAGCTTCTATTCCATGGATTATGTTATTGGTTAGTACATCTGCTCAATCTTCCTGTGCTAAACTTGCAAAATTTGCTGGCATGAGCGAAAATAACTTAGAACACTTTGTTGATAAGTTGGTAAAGATAGAAACAACTTCTGGAAAGTATACTGTCAAAAACAGTAGTTCTGGTGCATATGGTCGCTACCAGATCATGCCTAGTACTGCAAGTTTTTATGCAAAGAAGCTAGATATTCCTAAAAATAAATGGAAAAAGCCTTACAATCAAGATAAGATTTTTCGTGCAATCATGAAAGATAATATTAAAAGTCTTAGAAGAAATGGTCATCGTGTTTCTGCTTTTTCACTCTATGCTACCCACCAACAAGGGGCAGGTGGTTTTAACGCTATTATGAAAAATAAAAAGCTGACAAAAAGACTAGAGAAAAACTTACGCTTTAACCTTCCATCTAGCCTTCGTAAAGTTAAAAAGTCTCAATTGAGATTAACCTGGATTAATTATTGGAAAAATAAATTAGGGTAGATCCTATTTTTCTCTTTTTTTATAAAACTCTTTTTTATAGGATTCAAATCTATTTTCTAAGATAGCTTCTCTCATTTCACGCATTAGATTGAGATAATAATATAAGTTATGTATAGTTCCCAATCTAAAGTATGTGATTTCTCTTGCTCTATAGAGATGTCTTAAATATGATCTAGAATAGTTTTGGCACACCATACACTGACACTCTGGATCAATAGGTTTTTCATCTGTAGTATAGGCAGCCTTTTTTATATTTACTTTTCCAAAACTTGTAAACAACGTACCATTACGAGCATTTCGCGTTGGCATCACGCAGTCAAACATATCTACACCACGTGACACATTTTCAACTAAGTCTTCTGGTGTACCAACACCCATAAGATAACGTGGTTTATCTTCTGGCATAAACTGGGTTGTCCACTCTACAGTATCGTACATGTCTTGATTGGCTTCACCTACACTTAGTCCACCTATAGCAAAACCATCATAGTCCATGGCACACAGTTCCTTGGCCGATTTTTCTCGAAATGCCTTGTCTGTACCACCTTGAATAATAGCAAAAATATTTTGCTCCACACCTGTGCCATCATTTTGTTTATCTCTAAAGTAGTCTATAGACTCTTTTGCCCATCGTGTAGTTCTATCTATACTAGATGCTATACGCTCTTGTGTAGCAGGTAAGGCGACTAGGTCATCCAGTATCATCATAATATCTGAACCTAAATTATGTTGAATATCAATGACCTTTTTAGGTGTAAAGTAGTGTCTAGACCCATCTATGTGAGAGGCAAAAGTAATACCACCTTCATCTATTTTGACATTATCTGAAAGTGAAAAGGCTTGAAAGCCTCCCGAATCTGTTAAAAAACTTTTAGGGAATTGTGTAAACCCGTGTAACTTCCCCATTTTATCTACCACATCATCTCCAGGTCTCAAATACATATGGTAAGTATTCGCAAGAATAATTTGAGGTTTAATAAATGTTTCTAAATCTAAAGCATCTAAAGCTTTCACTGCTCCCACTGTACCAACAGGCATAAAAACGGGTGTTTGAACTGTTGAGTGTTTCGTTTTAATAGTACAGGCTCGTGCTTTATTATCTGTTTTATCTATCTGAAATTGCATTGTGTTATAATTACCTTTAATTAGACACCATGAGGGAAAAACTACTCACTGTTGAGTACTCATAGTTAAAAAATATACTTAAAATGAATTATATCGAAATAAAATAGGGCATCAATGAAAAATATACTGATTTTGGCAAGTGGTACCACTGCAAAACATTTTATGGAATGGATTGGTAAGAACAGAGTAGCTGAAAATAACTACTATGTGACCTGTTATAGTAGTGGCACTACACCAGAAAAAATGAGTAAAAACATTACACTTATAGATGCAGACCCTACAAGTTATTCTAAACTTGACCGTATAATTAGCGAAGTACATTACAATGCAGTTTTTATTGTTATGGAGGAGAAAATTGATGTACAGTATGCTCTAAAGAACCTAACACTTATTGACAAACATATGCGTATTATACTTCTTAACCAATGGGATGATAAAGAGATTGGTCAAGAGCAGTCGAATGTAACACTAATAGATAAAGATGAGTTAATGGCCGCACACCTTTATGATCATCTACCCAATGTACCTTTGGTTGCACAAAATGTTGGTTTAGGTCAAGGTGAGATTATGGAGATACTGATTCCTTTTGGTTCTGCTTATGCTTATAGGCATGTAGGCTCTATTGTGCAACGTAAATGGAAAATTGTTGCTATTTACAGAGATAAAAAACAGATACTACCTACACCCTCTACTATGATTCGTCCTAATGATACAGTCCTTGTTATCGGTCAACCTATAATTCTTGATGGAGTCTACAGAACTATTAATAAAAGAATAGGGTTGTTTCCTGAGCCTTTTGGGAAAAATATTTACCTTATATTGGACTTTCGATATGACAAAAAGAATGCTTTGGTGTATTTAAAAGAGTGTCTTTATTTTCTTGAAAAACTAGAAAATAAAACACTCTATATACGTATACTTTATCCTAATGATTTTACTTTAATAGATGAGATTAAAACGTATGAATCAGAAGAAATTGTTATCTCTATCTCTTATGACGAAATGAACAGTAAACAACTCATTATAGACGATATAGATCAGCATGACATTGGTATGATACTAAATAGTATCAAAACGTTCAACGCGGATAAACTTAAAGATACGCTTCATGAAATAAAGAAGATTGTCTACCTTTTTGGTGACACCTCTTTATATGCTATAGAGGAATCGCTTGTATTGATGAGTGACAATAAAAGAATGGAATCTATTTCATCCACGGCATTTGATATTTCAGAATCTTTAGGTTTACAATTAAAATTATGTGATTTTGATCCAGAAGGTGACTTTGAGAGTAAAAAAATGATTATTGAACATTATCAAACGTTAACACATATATTTAATATGGAAATAGAAACAAAAAATAAAATTGCAAACCCCATAAGAGAACTGAGTAAAATGAACCATATTTTACAAATTGCACCTTTTGAAATAGATTTAAGTACTATGCCTTTTAAAAAATATATTTCTATGAGGATACAAGACTTTTTACTCACCACACACAAACATCCAAAACTATTGGTACCTTTTATTAATTCATAAGGGGATCTCTAATAACATAACAACCGAATTTAACTTCAATTTAGCTATTATAAATGCAATACTATTGCAAGGTTTACTTAGATGCTCGTTCCTATTGAATTGACTCAAACACAAAATACTACATATGACATAATGATTGGTGCATTGCCATCCCTTACTTTTAATACATCGGTAGTGATTGTTACCAACCCCACGGTTTCAGGCTATCATTTAGATACATTACTTTCTAAAGTTACCGCAGATAAATTAGAGGTAGTTACTATACCTGATGGTGAAAAGTATAAGACATTGGCTACAGTGGAAAATATATTACATGAATGTTTTGAACATAAGTTAGATAGAAAATCATTGCTTATTGCTTTTGGTGGGGGTGTTATAGGTGATATGACAGGGTTTACAGCAAGTATGTACCAAAGAGGTATTGCATTTATACAAATCCCTACCACACTACTTTCTCAAGTTGATGCTTCTGTAGGAGGAAAAACAGGTGTAAATACACCTTATGGAAAAAACCTTATTGGTGCTTTTTATCAGCCAGAAGCTGTATATATAGACCCTAAGTTTTTAAGTACTCTTCCTCCGCGTGAGTTTTCTGCGGGGGTTGCAGAAGTAGTTAAAATGGCGGTAATGTTTGACAAGTCATTTTTCACATACCTTCAAGGTGTACAGTTTGATGATAACCATACCATAAAAGAGATGATACGGAAATCTGTAGAGCTAAAAGCGTGGGTTGTTAATCAAGATGAAAAAGAAGCAGGCATAAGAGCTGTACTTAATTATGGACATACCTTTGGTCATGTGGTTGAAAATGAAACAAACTATACAGAGTTTTTACATGGTGAAGCTGTAGCCATAGGAATGATTATGGCAAATGCATTAGCTATTGAACTAGGTATATTTACTAAAGAAGAAGCAGATGAAGTAAAATCATTATTAGAAAAAGTTTCTTTACCTACCCAATATATTATAAAAGATGTCGATATGTTTTATGATCATTTCTTTTTAGACAAAAAATCTGCCAGAGGAAGTATCAAGTTTATTTTACCTAATGGTATGGGTCATCATAAAATAGTCTCAGATATAGATGAAAAGGTTGTTAAAAAAGTACTTTATACATTTAGTGAGACCGTATGTACATAAAAATTATAATATACCTATTTTTAGTTTTTTCTACACTTATCATAGCTGAGCCAACAGTTGAAAATAATGCCTCTACCCAAAAAGGACAAGCACCTGTAGATATTCATTTGCAAGAGTTACTTGTACAAAAAGAGACTTTAGACAACGAACTTATAGAAAATAATATTTGGACAAAAATATATAGTAATTACCATACCTATCAAGAACTTCAACAGCAACAAGCTCGCTTAAAAGCAAGTATATCTCGGCTAAGTAGTAAAAGTAATCTCTCTAAGTCTGAAAAAAGTTTACTTGAAAGTAATAGTGCAAAGTCAAAAACCATCACAGGTAAACTACAACTCCTTAAAGAGTATGAAAAAGATCCTTTTAAAAAATTCCTTACTCCTCCAGTCATCTCAGATGTGCCTACTGTAGGAAACCCTTTTGCAGTGATAGGTGCATTGTCATATCAGGAAAAACTAGATTCTGACCATGAAGAGTATAATGCTAGGTATGAGTCTTTAGAATATATTATGACAAAATTTAAAGAGAAAGAACTCATCATTAAAGAGCTACTTGAACTTGATCCTTATAATGTTGAATACCAAAAAAATCATGATGAAACACTCGATCAAATTAAAACATTTACCCCTGTTATAGAAATTTTTCAAACAACCAATAACGTACACACTAAAAAAGTAGATGAAATAAAATTAAATTTAAGCAGTAATATTAAACAAGAAATAAGTAAAACCTTTACCATTGGTGCAGTCATTCTTGTCTTTATACTACTACTGCTTTTAATCAAATATTTAGTACGTAAATATATGTCAGACAATGATAGATTTTATACTATTAACAAAGCAGCAAACATCTCATTTATACTTTTATCGTTATTTACTTTGTTATTTGCCTACATAGAAAATATATCTTACCTTGTTACTATTTTAGGGTTTGCATCTGCTGGTATTGCCATTGCTATGAAAGATTGGTTTATGTCTTTGATGGGATGGCTGACAATCATGGTCGGTGGGGCAATCCATGTAGGTGATAGAGTTCGGTTTGTTCGTGAAGGGGTAGAGTATGTAGGAGACATTGTAGATATTTCCATGCTTCGTATGACGATGCATGAAGACATCAATCTCACTTCATACATGACAAACCGTAGAGCTGGACGTATGATATTCATTCCTAATAACTATATTTTTACCGATATGATTGCAAACTATTCTCACTCAGGGCTTAAAACTGTATGGGATGGTATAGATTTTGTTGTGACATTTGACTCAGATGCACACAAGGCAACACTCATAGCAAAAGAGATTACCAAGAAATACTCTAAGGGGTACACGGAGATAACAAGAAAACAGCTCAATAAACTACGAAGTAAATATGGTATGAGAAATACCAATGTTGAACCACGTATCTTTACGCATATTGAACCGTATGGTTTAAAAATATCAGCATGGTATTTAACAAACTCTTATGCTACGATGACACTAAGAAGTACCATTTCTATTGAAATAGTTTCACGCATACAGCAAGAAGAGACTATACATCTTGCATTTCCAACACAGTCTATCTATGTTGATAAAAATGTACCAAGTCCCACACTTGATGAAAATGGTATGCCTACAAGTAAGGAATTATAGGTATGCAAAAAGTGTATTTTAAAACATTTGGCTGTCGCACCAACCAATTTGACACACAAGTTATGATGTCAAAACTCAAAGAGTACAGACTCACTGACAATGAACTAGAATCTGATTATATTGTTGTAAACTCTTGTACCGTTACCAATGGTGCAGACTCTTCTGTACGTAACTATATATCATCTATGAAACGTAAAAACCCTGAAGCTAAAGTGATACTTGCAGGCTGTGGTTCTCACTCAAAAGGAGAGAGTCTCTTTGCCGATAAAAAAGTTTTTGGTGTCATCGGACACTCCGAAAAAGAGAACATTAATGCTGTACTTCAAAATGATGAACCATTTTATCAGATAGGCGACCTTGAACATATAGACTCAACAATTGTTGAAGAGTTTGTAGGTAAGAGTAGGGCCTTTATAAAAATACAAGAGGGATGTGACTTCGCTTGTTCTTACTGTATTATCCCACAAGTTCGTGGACGTGCACGTTCTCATAAAGAGGAGACTATTTTAGAACAAATTACTAAATTAGCATCCAATGGTTTTGGTGAATTTATACTGACAGGAACCAATGTAGGTTCTTATGGGCTAGATCACAATACTTCCATGGCAAAGCTTCTTAAAAAAATGAGTCAAATAAGGGGGGTAAGACGTATACGTATTGGAAGTCTTGAACCCATTCAAATAGATGATGAATTTCTTGAACTACTCAAAGAGCCATGGATGGCGAAACAGTTACATATAGCCCTACAACATACCTCTGATAAAATGTTAACACTCATGAATAGACGCAATACCTTTAAAACAGACTTTAATCTTTTCCATACCATCGCAGAAAAAGGGTATGCCTTAGGTACTGACTACATTGTTGGGCATCCTGGTGAAGATGAAGAGGAGTGGAAAATAGCTATGGATAGAGTCAAGGAGTTACCACTGACTCACGTACACGCTTTCTCATACTCAAAACGTGACAATACCGCATCTGCTACCATGAAACCAGAAATACGTGGTAATATTGCAAAAGAACGTCATAAAGAACTTACAGCCATTGTAAATGCCAAAAATTATGCGTTTAGACGTTCACATACTCAAAATCTTGAATTACTTTTAGAAAATGCCAAAAATGGTATACATCAGGGGTTTGATCAATACTTTAACCGTATATCTGTAACAAGCCAAGAGGATTTAAGTGCCAACTGGGTCACTTTAAATGATGTTGAAGTTAGAAATGATGGAAACTATGCAAATGTTTAATAAAAAGATAACTACCACCTTTGTAAATCGTAAAAATATTAAAATTATTGTGGGACTCATAGTCTTGTTGATTTTACTATTGAGTTTTATGTTTATGAGAGATACGCATCTTCATATTACACACAAGCAAGCCAATACACTCTATAATGCAAACAAAATTGAAAAAGTCATTGTCGATGGTGAGTATATACGCCTTCACACAAAAGATGGTAGATATAAAATTTATAAAGATGCTATCAATAAAAATCTATTTTTTGAAAAGTTTCCAGTAGAAGTTATTGAAGATAGAAGTACAATGTACGATATTTTCTTCTTATTTATTTTCGCTGGTGGACTATGGTATTTAGTCTATTTTATGACACAGACAAGAAAACAACAAATTAATGAGATGAGACTGAATAAGCAAGAGGAATTAAACATAAATGAACCTGTTCAGGCATTAACTTCTACTGTTACCTTTAAAGATGTGGCAGGTATAAATGATGTAAAGGAGGAGCTTGAAGAGATTATTGATTTTCTTTCTTTTCCTCAAAAATATCGTACTTTAGATATACGTCTGCCTAAAGGGGTCTTGCTTGTGGGCCCTCCAGGTGTGGGTAAAACACTCATTTCTAAAGCAGTAGCTGGTGAAGCGAATGTACCTTTTTTCTATCAGTCTGGTGCATCTTTTGTACATATATATGTAGGTATGGGAGCAAAAAGAGTCTCTGAACTTTTTAAAAAAGCAAAACAAATGGCACCAAGTATTATTTTTATAGATGAAATAGACGCGGTAGGAAAGAGTCGTGGTGAATTTAGAAATGATGAAAGAGAAGCTACACTCAATCAACTCTTAACAGAGATGGATGGCTTTGAAGAGAACTCTGGTGTTATGGTGATAGGAGCAACAAATAAAATAGGTGCACTAGATGAGGCATTGTTAAGAGCAGGCCGATTTGATAGACGTATACATATTTCACTTCCAGATTTAGAAGATAGAAAGAATGTTTTATCATTATATTTAAAAAAGAAACCACATTCCGTCGACATTGAACAAGTTGCACGTATGACTGTTGGGTTTAATGCTGCAGCTTTAGATACTTTAACCAATGAAGCTGCTATGTATGCCATGAGACAAGGGCGTAAAACGGTTGAAACTTCTGATTTTGAAGAGGTCAAAGAAAAAGTGTTTTCTGGAAAACGTAAAATACTCTCTTTCACAGAAGAAGAGAGAGAAATACAAGCAGTCTACCAAAGTGCAAAAGCTGTAGTAGCCACATGGCTTGACATTGAATATGACAAAATAGGTATAGTCAACACAAAGATTATTATGCAGGAAAATGAAATACTTTCACGAACAAAACTGATGAATAAGATTAAATTTTATCTTGCTGGAAGCATAGCTACAAAACAACGCTACAATGAACAATACACGAATGCTTCTGCCGACATACTTCAAGCAAAAGAGCTGGTACATAAAGTTATCTACGACTATGCAATGAGTGAAAATTTTATAGTTACTTCCCTACAAGAAGATGAGCTTATGAGAGAGTCTGTCGAAGAGCTTACAGCCCTTTTAGCAACACTAGAGCCTGCACTCACAAATGTAGGTAATTATTTACTAACCTACGAAAATATTACAAGTAGCCAATGTAAAGAGATATTACGTGAAATATTTTAATGGCTTTTCTCTTTTAGATGAAGAGGAACTCTTTTCTGAATACCTAAGTGATGGATCAAGAACAGTGGTTGGGTTTTCATATGGTGCACAAAAAGCATTTGAGTATGCCCACACAACATCAAACTATGTCGATAGATTGATTCTCCTCTCTCCAGCTTTTTTTCAGATGGAAAAAAAAAGCTTTGCTAGAACACAGTTACGTTATTTTGAGTCAGACAAGAAAGCTTATATAGACACATTTCTTCAAAATGCTTCTTATCCTTCTTCTTTTGAATTATCTATCTATAAACAAATGGCTACAAAAGAAGATCTTGAAGCCTTGCTAACGTATGTGTGGGATGCTGAAAAAATTGATCACTTAAAATTACGAGGTACTACCATAGAAGTCTTTTTAGGTATGGAAGATAAAATAATAGATGCTAAAATGGCTGAATCATTTTTTAGTAAATGTACTACAACATACAGTATTAAGGGTGTAGGACATATATTGAGAGAGGTATAAAATGACAAATATTGTAATCACAGGATGTTCTTCAGGCATAGGACTAGAAACGGCCAAATACCTTAAAGAACGATTTATTTCTGTTTATCCAACCGCTAGAAAGAAGTCTGATGTTGAGATGCTTAAAGCATTAGGGTTTGAAAATGCCATGCTCTTAGATGTGAAAGATGCATCACAAATTTCAAAAGTTATAGAAACAGTTATGCACAAAGAGAAAAAAATAGATGTATGGTTTAATAATGCAGGTTATGGACAACCTGGTATGATAGAAGATATACCTACAAATGTGCTTCAAGAGCAGTTTGAAACAAATGTCTTTGGTTTACATGAGTGTACAAGACAAGTTCTACACATCATGAAAACACAAGGATATGGAAAAATTATACAACACTCTTCTGTTTTAGGTATCGTCTCTTTAGCTGGACGTGGTGCTTACAATGCAAGTAAATATGCTATTGAAGGGCTTACAGATACCCTACGAATAGAACTTCAAGGTACGGGTATCTATCCAGTATTGTTAAATACTGGACCAATCAGTAGCGACTTTAGAAAAAATGCCCTAGAGAAACTTCAAAATAATATAGACATTGAAAACTCAAACTATAAAGAAAACTATATTAAAAGTCTTCATGCCAAAAAATCGAAAGTGCCATTTAATGAAGAGGCAGATGCTGTGGCTAAAGTAGTCTATGCTATCATCGCTACTAAAAAACCAAAACCTCGCTACTACATTACAAAGGCAACCTATATTTTAGGCTACCTAAAGAGAGTTTTAAGTACAACTTTATTAGATAAAATACTTTTAAAAATAGGATAATACAAAATGGATAAAATTAAAATAGGTGTAGTGACAACAAGTGATAGGGCAAGTCAAGGAATTTATGAAGATATTTCTGGTGTGGCTATTATGGATACTATGAAAGAGTACTTACTCAATGAATGTGAGTATGAATATAGATGTATACCTGATGAACAAAGTCTCATTGAAACCACTTTAATCAAGCTTTCACGTGATGAAAATTGTGACCTAATTGTAACAACAGGGGGCACAGGACCAGCTAAGAGAGATGTCACAACGGAAGCCACAGAAAATGTCTGTCAAAAGCTTCTTCCAGGCTTTGGTGAGCAAATGCGTGCCGTAAGTTTACAATATGTACCTACAGCTATTCTTTCAAGACAAACTGCAGGTATTTGTAATGGTGCACTCATTATCAATTTACCAGGAAAACCTAAGTCAATACGTGAATGTTTAGATGCCGTTTTCCCTGCTGTTCCTTATTGTATAGACCTTATAGGTGGTGCTTTTATGGAAGCGGATGAAAATGTGATTAAAGTCTTTAGACCAAAGAATACCACTGCAGCAAAATAGGAAGATACTAAATAACATGAACATAGAATTTATAGAAGCTAAACTGGGTGAAATCACCAAAGAACTAGAGAATGAAGTGATGTCAATACTTATGGATGAAAGTCTCGATAAAAAACAGACAAACCTCCATATGAAACCTCTGACTTCCACAAAACAAATACTGAATAATGCTCTTGATAGCATAAAAATGGTAGACAAACTAGGACGTGAAAAAATAGAAGAATCCAATGAATAATTTAATTTTATTAATCATATTTTTCATGACAGTAGTAGTGTTTTTTTGGGGTATATACAAAACAACAAAGACACAAAAAAAGATTTATATTTTTGCGATGTTGCCTTTTTTACTTTTGATAGTAGCTATGTTTATAGTATAAAAGTATTATCATTAAAAAAGGTAATGCCCTACAATGAGGGCATTACAGAAGCATTAGTTTACTTCAACTACTTTTTCAGTACCTTCCCAGATACCGTGCTTAGTACA
Source organism: Campylobacterota bacterium (assembly GCA_034658615.1). GTDB lineage: Bacteria > Campylobacterota > Campylobacteria > Campylobacterales > Sulfurovaceae > Sulfurovum. The sequence goes on along the minus strand of JAYEFI010000179.1, from coordinate 2,487 downwards.
GTAACCATGTGCAACAAGTTTAAGTTTTTTACCTGTTGGGATGATTGTGAATGTAGTTGTATTGTGTGCTTTAGTGTTACCAAGAGTTCCTGGAACATATGAAGCTTTTGCTAGTTGTACATCACCATTAAAAAGTGTTACAGATTCGATGAAGTGATCAAAATCATCTGGGTGAGTGTATTCGTTACCCATTTTTACTGTTACTTCAAATGGCTCACCAGCAGTTGCACTGTCAGCACAGTGAATAAATGGTGAATGTCTATCGATAAGGTCTTTTTTCGCTTCTCTATCTATCTCTGATATGTCTACGTATTTGTTAATTTTTGGCATGTTTTTCCTTTGTAATTGTTTTCGAGTAAGATTATAACATAAATATAATTAAATAGGATAAAATCTATCTTATTTAATTATATTCACCGAAATAAAAATCAAGAAAGAAACGTAAGGCATAGTTAGGTTTATAGTCAAAATCTTTATGAAAATTAACGCTAGGTTTGATTTCATAATAAAACCATTTACGCCAAATATTGGCTCTATAACTTACTGCAGTAACATAGTTGCTAATACCACTGTATTCCTTTTTGGGATTATCAATACGGTAAGCTTTGTTTCTATGTCTATATTTTGTATTACCATAAAATCCTTGAGCAAAGTGAAATCCACTATGGTCGCTTGCATTGCTATAATACTCAAGCTTAAGTCCATAATCCATACCGGTTTTTTTTGATTCAGTACCTCGCTCTAAAGTAAGTCTAAAGAGTGTATCATTTTTAAAACTTTTATCGAAATATATATTGGTATTTTCTGAAAAATAATCATTTACAGAATACTTAAATATCTGTACAGGGTCTATTTCCCAGTTACCCTTTTGATAGTGTTTTGTATACCTAGCACTCAAAAAAGGCGAAAAACCACTACCAACTCCTAGAGAATATCTTGACTTGATACCATGTCGTTTTTTAGCAACATATCGAAACCCTACATCTGTAGAAGCGTTTTCGTTCCTTCTATTTTGGGTTTTATCTTTATCTAAAGAGACATCTTCTACAAATATTTTCAACTGTTCTCTACAACGAGAAAATGGAAGTTGTGCACGAAACTTCAATCGAAATTCATTTGGCTCTTTTGTTTGAAGTGTTGTATCTGTACGTACACGGATAAATACATCATCTGTCTCTTCAATATATTTATTGTTTTGGAAAAATGAATCTACTTGTTTTGACTCTATTTCACTCATAGAGGGAGTGATACTACATTGTGTACTATCATAGCCCAACCATCCACCAATAGTCACATCGGCATAACTTGACCAGTCTAATACCTTTTCTGAAATATCAGCATGTAATATATCAAAGTAATGTATGTTACTTGGTCTTATGCTGGTGTCAGCATAGTTGAGTGTCATCAGAAGAGAAAAGAACGATAAAGTTTTTCTTATTTTCATTTATCAGCCTAATCGAGGAGTGATAAGAGTTGAAAAGTCTATCATTATCATCCTTTTGTAAATCTGTACTATTATACATTATATTCGTTAGGGTCTAGGCAACTTTAGAGGTTAATTTTTCTAAGATTGTGTAGATAGTATAACATATAAATCATTATGCCTATTATTAAATCTAAACTCATTCTCTTTTAGAAAAACTCCAAAAAGATTCTATACCATTAACATGAGCTTTGCCTCTAGCAAATTCATTCTTAGAGTGATAGACACCCATGCTTCTGTATTGCAAGATGTTACTCAGAAATTGCTTGGGTTTAGGTGCGAAAGTTAAGTATAATAACACAAACAAAAATTAAATGGGGACAAGAATATGAAAAAAATTATTTTTTTAATGATATTATCATTAGGAATACATATAAGTTTATATGCAAATGAAATAGAGCTCTATAAAAAATCATGTGATGCAGGAGATGCAGGAGGGTGCTTTAACCTCGGACTTATGTACGTCAAAGGCGAAGGGGTAAAGCAAGATTCTTTCAAAGCAAAATACCTTTTTGGAAAATCATGTGATGCAGGATTGGCAGAAGGGTGTAAGAATTACGCCATTTTAAATAAAAAATGATTCTAAATATACTCAAGAAATATTGTGTAAGAAATTTAATAAAATTAGACTACAATTTGACCCTAGCTTAAAGCTATGACTGCTTAAGATTTTAATATTTCTCTCTATCATTGCCGATATAGAGAGTATTATTGGCCTTTTTTTCTCTTTCTAGTCGCTCTTTCTCTGCACGTAATTTAGTCACTTCATTTTCGCCTGTTTTCTATTTTGCTTGTGGCTTGGTTTGTTCGTGGTCTTTATCTTTCGACTCCTTTCATTTATAATGTTGATTATTTGTGTTTGAATATTCACTTTTTACCCTCTTGTTTGGAAGGTGTATTATAGATAAATAGCCCGTATATAGGGCTTTGTAGAGAGTTTTATTTGATAATTGTTACATAAAGAAAATACTGTCAAGGGTTATAATGTCATTCTAATAGAATGC
>JAYEFI010000178.1:0-1546 GCA_034658615.1 Campylobacterota bacterium | reverse complement strand
ATTATTATTTAGAATTTGGGTCTGGATTAAAAATCCATATGGTTACTATGGGTATTACAAATCCTAGTCCTATAACAATCCAAAGTAAAAGACCAAGGTCATCATAATTTGCTGGCGTTGTAACTACACCATTTTCTTTAATTTCGCGGGTTAGTAGAAATATTTTGTTGAGGTACTTAGAGAAAAGTCCTCCAGCTGAGAGAGCAATGTTCATTAAAGATGCCATAAGTGCAAACCATGTACCCTTTTTTCCTTCAGGTGCGTAAATAGCTACAAGTGTAAGCATTAGTACCCCTGCGATATAGTCAAAAGGTGATGCCAAAGCAGTGTCAACCAATGCAACAGTACGTGCATCTAAACCTAGCATAGTATGAATATCGTAATACATTGCTAAGATGGGTAATGAAAGTATAGAGCCAATGACTGTTAAAAAAATAAGCACTTTTCCTATGGAACGGTCCACAATAAATTTTGCTGCAAACCACATGCCAGCGAGTGCTATACCTCCACCTATCATGGCAAGTTTTGCGAAAAAAGATTCATCAAATTTTAGTACATCTATTTCCCACCATTGTAGTGCAGGTCCAACTGAAGGCATGGCTCTATAGACAAAGATGACAATCATTGCCATCTTTATATGCCTAATGGTATCTGGGTCTAAGTCTTGTATGAGGGTACTTAGTAAATAAAGTACCACACCTAGAGAGACAACAAAGACTATCTCTTGTGAGTAGGGTACATCGTTATAGCCAATAAGTACAACAAAGACGGCAAACAGTAGTCCACCAAAGAGTACTTGTTTGTTAAGTGCAGTAGCCATGACGGGGTTTAGTTTTACAAAAAGTACACCAGTCACAGAGAGTATAGGGATAAATAAAGAGAGTTTATAGACTGTCTCATAGTCGTAAATGTTTGCCAGTTCTCCTCCAAGCCACCCCATTATAAATATGGCTAAACCAAGAGAAAGACGTGAAAGTACTTGAATTGTTGCCAACTCTTTTTTAATCTCAGTATCTGATTGTGATGTATCTACGACTTCTGTGGTCATGGTGTCGGCTACCACATCTTGCATGACAAAACCAACGACGCCTAAAACAGAAGCAAATACATAAACAGACTCTTTACTATAACCTGCTACCCAGGTATGTTCTCCTACTATACCTATGAGTAGCAGTGTACTCAGTGTCATAAGCATGGCACCTATAAGTACATACACTTTTCTGTTTGAACCAAAAATGGTGACAGAGTCTACCAATTGCCCAAATATCATTTTAATGGTCCAAGGTACAGTAAGCCAAACACTTAAAGCCAGTAAATCTTCTGCTGAAAGTGCCAACTCTTTTTTAACCCAAAAACTTCCAGCAATACCTACAAATACTGAAGACCCATAGGCAAAATAGATAAGAAGCAATGGTACATAACGCATCCGAAGTGCACGTAAGGGTGTCATAATAATATCAAGCAAGTAATATCCTTTTACCTAAGATAAAAGATTTTAGCATAGCTAACTTACTTTAGAGGTTTGCTTTAGAAGTTTGATTAAGAG
>JAYEFI010000177.1:9235-22976 GCA_034658615.1 Campylobacterota bacterium | reverse complement strand
GTAATCGCTCTAGGGGTAACTAGTTTAATAGCATCATCTGAACCTGATGTTCTCATGTTCGTTAATGCTTTACCTTTAAGTGGGTTTACATCTAAGTCACCTGGTCTTGCAGACTCACCTATAACCATACCTGAGTAGACTTTCTCTTGTGGGCTGATAAACATAATACCACGAGACTGAAGGTTAAAGATAGAAAATGCTACTGCTTCACCATCGTCCATAGAAACCAATGCACCTGGCGTACGACTTTGTACAGTTCCTGAGTATGCTCTGTACTCTAAGTAAGAGTGGTTCATGATACCTTCACCCTTAGTATCTGTTAAGAACTCATTTCTAAACCCAATAAGTCCACGTGCAGGGATCTCAAATTCAAGTCTAATGGTACCATCTGGCATAGGTGTAAGTAAAGTCATATTTGCTTTTCTTTTTCCTAGTTTTTCTATGGCAACACCTTGGAACTCTTCAGGAACATCTACAACTAGGTGCTCAAATGGTTCCATCTTTACGCCATTTTCTTCTCTTGTAACAACCTCTGGACGTGCAAGCATAAACTCAAATCCTTCACGTCTCATGTTTTCTGCCAAAATACCGATTTGAAGTTCACCACGACCAGAGACTTTGAAAGATGCATCTCCCATTGGCTCCATACGCATAGCAATGTTTGTTTCCATCTCTTTTTCAAGACGCTCTTGAATCTTATTTGATGTGACGTGCTTACCTTCTTGTCCTGCAAGCGGTCCATTGTTTACAGACATGATGACTGAGAGTGTCGGCTCTTCTACGTGCATAGGGTCAAGTGCAACTGGGTTAGTTTTATCACACACAGAATCTCCAACATCTATATCGTTAAATCCAGCAATAGCTACAATATCACCAGCTTCTGCTTCTTCTATTTCTATTCTTTCAAGTCCTTTAAACCCGATAAGCTTAGAAACTCTAGACTTAGTCTTAGAACCATCTGCCTTAACAAGAAGATACTCGTCACCTTTCTTTATCTTACCGTTAAAAATACGTGTAATACCTATACGGCCTACAAAGTTGTCAGAGTCTAATGTAAAGACTTGTGCTTGTGTATCGGCATCTGGTGAACCTTTTGGGTAAGGTACTTTGTCCAAAATAGCTTCAAACAATGGTGTCATGTCTTTATTTTCATCTTCCATTTCCCATTTTGCATACCCATCTCTAGCTGCTGCGTAAAGTACTGGAAATTCAAGTTGTTCTTCGTTTGCATCAAGAGCTACAAGAAGGTCAAATACTTCGTCCATTACTCTATCTGGGTCTGAACCGTCTTTGTCAATTTTGTTAATAACAACAACAGGGATAAGCCCAAAACCGATTGCTTTTTTCAAAACGAACTTAGTTTGAGGCATAACCCCCTCTTGTGCATCAACCAAAAGAAGTACACCATCTACCATTTTAAGAACACGTTCCACTTCACCACCAAAATCGGCGTGACCTGGAGTATCGATGATGTTAATCTTGTGATCACCATACGTAATAGCTGTGTTTTTAGAAAGAATGGTAATCCCTCTCTCTTTTTCGATAGCATCACTATCCATAGCTCTCTCTTCTACTTCTTGGTGTGCTTCAAATGTTCCTGATTGCTGTAAAAGCTCATCTACAAGAGTTGTTTTACCGTGGTCAACGTGTGCGATTACGGCAATGTTTTTAATTTTTTGCATAAAATGTCCTAAAGTTAAGGCATAGCTTGCCTTATATTTTTCGCGAATTATATCTAAAAGTTACTATAGTATAGATTTTAGGGATTCTCTATAGTAAATGTAGTGTGTTGTGCCCTCACAATACTATAAATATGAATTGTACGAAAAAATTTGAATTTACAATGACAAACCATAAATTTCATGATAGGTTTTCATAGCATAACGGTCTGTCATGGCTGCGATGTAGTCAGCTATGACACGTTCTTCTTTTCTTACATCAAAAAGCTCATGTTGGTGTGTTGGCAGGAGATCTTTGTCTTCTCTAAATGCTGTATACAGCCCTTTGATACACTGCTTTCCAGCGTACATTTTTCGGGCTATTTTTTCATGTTTATAAAGTTTTTTAAGTAACAGTTTCTTCAGTATTTTGAGTTGTGTTGCTGTCTCTTTTGAAAAGCCTACAGGTAAGGTCTCTTTTGCATCTAATGTGACACATATAGGTCTATTTGTCCGGTGCTGTTTTGCACCTTCGTTGGAGTTGGCTATGAAATCTTCTACCAAAAGTTTAATTAGCCCTGCGACAAAACGATGACGGTAGAGCTTCTCGTCTCTTTTGATACCCTCTTTTTGTACCATTTTATCTACACGTAAACAGAGTGTGTCTTCTAATAAATCATCAAAGGTTATAAGCCCATACTTGATGCCATCATCTATGTCATGTGAAGTGTAGGCTATCTCATCTGCGTGGTCCACTACCATGGCTTCTAGGCTAGGATGTTTGTCTAGATTAAAGGAGGCATCTAACGCATACAGAAAAGGTTTCTTGTATGGGTAAGAGTGTTTAAGTACGCCCTCTAATGTAGCAAAAGTAAGGTTGAGTCCATCAAAATTTTTATAGCGTTTTTCTAGTTTAGTCAAAACCCTAAAAGATTGAAAGTTGTGCTCAAAACCTAAAGGTCTACCATCTACTCTTAGTAACCTGTCTAGTTCATCTCCACCCACATGCCCAAAAGGTGTATGCCCTAAATCATGAGAAAGGGCTATGACTTCAGCCAAAGTTTCGTTGAGTTCGAGCATACGTGAAAGTGTACGTGCTATCTGAGAGACCTCAAGAGAGTGTGTGAGACGTGTACGAAAGTAGTCACCCTCATGGTTAAGAAATACTTGTGTTTTGTACTCTAAACGTCTAAATGAAGAGCAGTGAAGCACTCTGTCTCGGTCTCTTGCGTAGGGGTCTCTAAAGTCTTCTTCAAAAGTAAAAAAACGCTCATTTGGTTTCACAAATAAATCCTTAAATATTGCTCGAAAGGGCATGGTAATACATGGCTAATAATAGTTCGATATAATTATAGCAAATAAAAAGGTTGTGTGTTGGAAAAAATAGAAAAATACCATATAGAATACGAAAAACCAAAAGTCACACTACTCCAAGACTCTGGACTAGGTGTTGCAGAAATAGCGGCCAGAACCTGTTATGATTCGTTTGAAAACTCTGAAAATGCCTGCGTCAAAGATGCCATGATTTCTATGGATACTGATGCTATCAATAACATTGAAGATTCAGAACTGCTCTCTAGTCTTGCTTGGGTACATCATCATCACTCTATTATAGAACATGCTACACTCTCTTTTTTAGTGCAAGGTACATCTAGGGGTGTACTGCAAGAACATGCACGTCATAGACTCCAAGCCATCTCTGTACGCTCTACGCGTTACACTATGTCATCAGTGATTAATGCCTTTACTGCATCACTTGAAAGTGAAGATGGCTTTGCCTTTTTCTTTTCTAAAGTATTGCCATTAAATCTTTTTGTCATTACAGATAAAGAGTATTTAAAGATAGAAGTACGTGCCATCTACGATAAGTTTTGTTTTCAACATGCCCGAAACGTAGACTACATCAAAGATGCTGTGGCAAAATCTTCTATACCTTTGATAGAAAAACATCAAAACAATGCAGAAGCACTATTTATAGCATTAGAAGATGGAAAGAAAAAACGAAATGTGGGAGATGGGTTTAAGCACATTGTCTCAGACAACTGGAAAGTAGACATGGTAGTGACATTTAACATTCGCTCTTTAAAAAACTACTTTGACCTACGCGACTCAGGTGCAGCGTGGTTTCAAATACAGTGGTTGGCTGAAAAAATGAAAGAAGTCACACCAAAAAAATATTTAAAACTTATCGATAAAAAATATAAAGATAATTAAAACATCATAATTAGGAAACAACTTTTGCAAAAATTTAAAATTTTATTTATTCTACTTTTAATACATACGGGTCTTACTGCCCAAATGCTTACTGTAGGCAATATATCTCAACATATTGTCTCCTCTACACAAAAATATATTAAAGGTAAGAACAAACCCATTGTTGATTCTATTTATGCAGAAAACTATAACAGACCTTTGTGGATAGACAATCATCAAAAAGCAAAAATGGCAGCACTTATTGATGCCATTAAGAATCCTTTTTTTAATTATAAAAATAAATCTTTTGATCAAAAGTCTATAGGTAAACTCCTTTTTGAACTTGATAATAATGAAATAAGCCCAGCACAAAAAGCCCGTGTTTATGGAAGACTTGATGTCATACTAACCAACTCTTTTGTACGCTTAGTACGTTTTATTGTACAAGGTGATGTAGACTGGAACTTGGTACAAAAGAAGCTTAAAGCATTAAAAAATAGCGATAACATAAAAGCACACTGGAGTATGTCTATAAAAGGAATGCCAAACAGTAGTCACCTAGCAAACATAATAAGAGATGGCAATATACAAAGCTATCTTAAAAGCCTTATTCCAATGGAAAAACGCTATTCACAGCTTATTGGTATCCTTAAAAAATATCTTCGTATGTCAAAATTTCCTGCTATTGCATACAGTCATAAAACCCTTAAAGTAGGGGAGAGCGATGCACGTATAGAACAAATAAAAAAACAACTACAAATCTTAGGTGACTACCCTAGACAAGGTAAAATAAATTCAAAATTTACACATACTTTACAAAAGGCTGTACTACGATACCAAAAGCGTCACCTACTAGAACTTACAGGTCAGATAGATAAAACAGTTATCTACTATTTAAATCAATCACTAAATCACAATATACAAGCTATCATCACCAATCTAGACAAAACCAAACTGTATCCAAAGTATTTTGAACCAGAACATATTGAGGTGAATATTCCTGATTTTAATTTAAGATATTATCAAAATGGTAAAAAACTTTTAAAAATGGGCTTGGTTGTAGGGCGTATTGACAGACCTACACCCATTTTTAGTGATAAAGTAAAATATATGGTTTTCAATCCAACATGGACGATTCCAGATAGTTTAATTAAAAGAGATTTAATCCATGTTTTAAGAGAAAATCCTTTGTATCTTGAAGAAAATAATATTCATGTATTTTCTGGAAATAAAAAAATAAATGTCTCACAAGATATGCTTGACCCTTATGAGCATAGTAAAAAGCGAGTGCCTTACCGTTTTGTACAATACCCTGGAGAGAACAATGCACTAGGTCGTGTAAAATTTATGTTTCCAAACAAACATGCTGTTTATTTACATGATACAGACAATAAGTCTTTATTTTCACGTCGATATAAAGTCTATAGTTCTGGGTGTGTACGCGTAAAAAAACCTTTTACCCTTGCACGTACGCTGCTTAAACATAGTAGTAGCAACTACTCCTATGAGCGTTTAGCCTCTGTCATAGAAACTAACAAACCCACTACGGTGAAACTCAACAAGTTTATACCTGTGCATATGCTCTATTTTACAGTCTACGTAGAAGATAACATGGCTTACTTTAAGCATGATATATACTTGTATGATAAAATTATTGAAGAGTCTTCACAAGGGCATAAAAAAGCTACTTTTACTGTACCTAAACAACGTCTAATCACGATAAAAAAGAAAGATGATAAACCACTTTCAAACTAAAATAATTTTAGTTTTTTCTCATCTTTACACGTTGTAAGTGCGTGAGTGCTATTGCCATAGCATCTGTAATATCTAAAGGTTTAATCTCTTTTTTAATGCCAAATAAACGTTTAACCATAAAAGCTACTTGTTCTTTAGTAGCCTTACCGTTACCTGTGACTGCTTTTTTTACTTGCAAGGCAGTATATTCATGAAAATAACCTATCTCTTGAAGTATTTTTAAACACAAAGCCCCTCTAAATTGAGCAAGCTTTATGACTGACTTTGGATTGAAAGCAAAAAAGATGTCTTCTATGGCGACTTCGTCTACTTTATGTGTCTTTAAAATGAGGTCAATCCCCTCTACAAGCTCAACCATTTGAGGCTGCAACTCTTTTTCTTTCATTTTAAGTAAACCTGCCTCGACAAGTGAAAAATTTTTACCATCCCAATGTATGATACAATAGCCTAAATTACGGCTTCCTGGGTCAATTCCTAAAATATTCATTCACACCTTTGTTCACATAGTGAATAAACTATTCAACTTCTGTTTTATAACGCTATTTTAGCTTATTTTGGCTAAAATATAAAAAGTTATTCACATTAAATTCTAAACCCTTTAAAATATGTGAATATATATAAAATAGTAGGATATATAATCATGAATATAGGTCAAAAAGTACTTTTTGAATTAAAAAAAGAGATCTCTGAAATTGAATATGAACGTTATATTAAAAACCTTGTTTACGATACAAAACGTTCAAGATCAAATATTGTCTATTTTTCTGCTCCCAATATGATTATTGCAAAATGGGTAAAGACAAAATACCAAGATAAACTTGTACATCTTTTTGAACTTAAAAATGAAGTAAGACCTGAGATTAAGATAAGTGTTGGATTAAACCATAGTAAAAACATAACAACAGCGGTTAAACATACATCAGAAAAAAATATTTCAAAAAGTACACACCTAAACCCTTCACTTACTTTTGAAAGTTTTATTATAGGAAGTTCTAACCAGTTTGCTTACACTACAGCTAAGTCTGTAGCAGAAAAACCTGGTAAACAATACAATCCATTGTTTATTTATGGTGGTGTAGGCTTAGGTAAAACACACCTTTTACAAGCCATTGGTAATTACCACATAGATTTAGGCAAAACTGTCATCTATACAACCCTAGAACAATTCATGAACTCTTTTACTTCACATTTACGTTCACAAACCATGGATAGATTTAGAGATAAGTTTAGAGAATGTGATTTACTTCTCATTGATGATATTCAGTTTCTAAGCAGAAAAGAACAAACCCAAGAAGAATTCTTTCATACTTTTAATGAACTCTATAATGCCAATAAACAGATTGTTATTACAGCTGATCGTGCACCCAATAAGATTGCTGGCTTAGTAGACAGACTCAAAACTCGTTTTGAGTGGGGACTCATGGCTGATATACAACCTCCTGGACTTGAAACTAAAATAGCTATTATTCAAAAAAAGTGTGAACTTGATGGCATAAGATTAAACAATGAAATAGTCAATTTTATTGCTACACATATGGGAGATAACATTCGAGAAATAGAAGGTACTATTATTAAATTAAATGCTCTTTCTAGTATGTTAAATCAAGAAATTACATTAGATTTTGCACAAAATGCCATTAAAGACCAAATTAAAGAGAAAAAAGAAAATATTACTATCGAAGATATTATTAAAATTATCTCTAAAGAACTCAATATAAAACCCTCAGATATAACTTCTAAAAAACGTACTAAAAATATTGTAAATGCAAGAAGAATTGCCATCTATTTAGCTAGAAACCTTACACCAAATTCTATGCCACAAATTGCTGTATTTTTTGGAATGAAAGACCATACAGCTATTTCTCATGCCATGAAAAAAATCCATGAAATCATAGAAAATGATGAAAATTTTAAAGTACTATTGGATGAGCTCTCAAACAAAGTACATAGCGATAGTCAAAAGTAAAAATATGACATAGTAAAAAAACCTCTAAGCCTGAAACAATTGAAGTAAATATAGAACTATAAGAACTTAAATAAAAAAAGATATAATTTTATCAGTGAACAGATGTGAATATTTTATAAAAATAAATATTCTCTCAAACAACAGTAAGAACAGTTATTAAGTAGTTATTCACATATTCATTTAATGCTACTACTATCTACTACTATTATTAAAAGTAAAGGGAAAAGCATGAAGATAAAAGCAAGTAAACAAATTATAGAATCTATATTAATTAATTTACAACCTTTTTTAGAAAAAAAAGATGCAAGTCAAATAACCTCACATATATTATTTAAAACAGAAAATAATAAATGTATTGTTAAAGCAACTGATTCAGAAATTGGACTTAAAATTGTTACAGATAATATTGATATTGAAATAGAAGGTACTTTTACTGCTAATGGTAAAAAATTGCTAGATATTATTAGAATATTAAAAGATGATATAATTACTTTAGAAATAATTGATGATGTACTTATTATTAAACAAAGGTCTTCTAAATTTAAACTACCTACATTTGATGCAACAGCTTATCCAATTTTTCCAACTATTGAAGATAAACCTAAAATTTCATTAGACTCTTTAACCCTAATACAAAATCTTAAAAAAATATCTCCAGCAATTGACACCAATAATCCTAAGTTTGAACTCAATGGTGCTTTAATCAATATTAAAAGTAATTCTACTGATTTAGTAGGTACAGATACTAGAAGATTAGCTATTGCTACCATAGAAAATAATAACAATGAAGAACTATCTCTCATAGTTCCTAAAAAAGCTATTTTAGAAATACAAAAATTATTTTTAGATGAAATAAATATACATTTTGATACAACCAATTTAATTATTTCAAATGAAAACTATTTTTTCTATACACGTTTAATTAATGGAAAATTTCCAGATTACCAACGTATTATTCCAGCATCTATAAAACATTCATTGGTTTTACCTAAAAAAGAGATGATTGATGCAATAAAAATGATTACAACAATTTCTCAAGAAATAAAAATGAAACTCTACGAAAATAGTATTGTTTTTGAATCACTATCTGCAGACAATGTTGAAGCTAAAACTGAAATTGAAATCAATACAGGTTTTACTGAAAAATTTGAACTCTCTTTTAACAGTAAATACCTGTTAGATTTTATTGCTCAAACAAATAAAAATCAATTTACTATAGAATTTAATGAACCCTCTTTACCTTTTATCGTAAAAGACGATAACTTTATTACAATCATCATGCCCATTATGGCATAAAGGAAAATAATTGATTTCTCAGCATTCAACAAAATATATTTTTGTTACAGGTGGTGTACTCTCTTCTTTAGGAAAAGGTATTACTGCAGCAAGCATTGGAACACTCCTTAAACATACTGAACAGCGTGTAGCTGTACTTAAACTAGATCCATATATTAACGTTGATCCCGGCACTATGTCACCTTTAGAACATGGTGAAGTTTTTGTTACAAAAGATGGTGCAGAAACAGATTTAGATTTAGGTCATTATGAAAGATTTTTAGATACATCACTTACCCAAAAAAATAACTTTACAACAGGACTTGTCTATAAAACGGTTATAGAAAATGAACGTAAAGGAAAGTATCTTGGAAAAACAATACAAGTTGTTCCACACATTGTCAATGAAATAAAAGAACGTATCTATAGAGCTGGTGAGGGAAAAGATATTTTACTTGTTGAACTTGGTGGTACAACAGGTGACATAGAAGGTCTACCTTTTCTTGAAACAATAAGACAAGTTAAACATGAACTTCCGCGTAATCAAGTGATGAATATTCATGTAACACTTTTACCTTACATTAAAGCTGCTGGTGAGCTTAAAACTAAGCCAACACAACACTCTATACAAGAGCTTAGACGTATTGGTATTTCTCCTCATATGTTAGTTTTACGTGCAGAAGTACCTGTAAGTACAGAAATTAAAAATAAGATAGCTTTCTCTTGTGATGTAGATTCTGAATCGGTCATTGTAGCTGAAGATGCAGCAACCATCTACAAAGTACCTCTTAATTTTTTGACACAAGATATTTTAAATCCAATTTGTAAACATTTAGAGCTTGATAATTGTGAACCAAAAATGGACGAATGGTCTAACCTTGTTAATAAAATATTATTACCAAAAAATGAGATGAAAATAGCATTTGTAGGTAAATATTTAGATTTAAAAGAGTCTTACAAATCTCTTACAGAAGCACTAATACATGCAGGAGCACACCTTGATACAAGAGTCAACATTAAATGGGTAGACTCTGAAAAAGTAGATGATGATGGTGCCCAAAAATATTTAAATGACTGTGATGGTATTTTAGTAGCAGGTGGTTTTGGTACACGTGGGATTGAAGGTAAAATAAAAGCTATTGAATATGCTAGAGTTGAGAAAATACCTTTCTTAGGTATCTGTCTTGGTATGCAACTCTCTATGATAGAATTTGCAAGAAACGTGCTGGGAATAGAAGATGCAAACTCTGTTGAATTTGATGAAAATACGCCTAATCCACTCATTTACCTCATAGATGAATTTATAGATGCTTCTGGTTCTAAACAAATAAGAACACAAACATCCCCTATGGGTGGTACGATGCGTCTTGGTGAGTATGAGTGTGAAACAAAAGAAGGCTCAAACCTAAGAACTGCTTATGATGCACCAATGATTTTTGAAAGACATAGACATCGTTATGAAGCCAATCCTAAATACAGAGAAGCACTAGAAGCACGTGGTATGGACATTACAGGAGAGTCTCATGGACTCATAGAAGCTGTAGAAGTGGTAGACCATCCTTGGTTCTTAGGTGTGCAGTTTCACCCAGAGTTTACTTCTAGGTTGCAAAATGCAAACCCGTCTATATTGGCATTTGTAGATGCTGCACAAAAACATAAAAAAGATGTATAAAAAACTTAATTTACAAAGCCTTCAAACACTTTTAGAAGCACGTTTTAAAGAGGGCTTTCTCTCTTTAAAAGACCTCCCTCAACCTAGTACATTTAAAGACATGGACAAAGCCACTAAACGTATAATCCAAGCCATAAAAAACAAAGAAAAAATAACCATCATAGGTGACTATGATGTAGACGGTGTAACTTCAACCACGCTGATGAAACTCTTTTTTGAAGAGATAGACTACCCCATAGAGTGGATAATACCTAACAGGTTTAGAGATGGTTATGGACTCTCAGCCAATATCATACCACGCATACTTGGTACAGATTTGGCAATCACGGTAGACAATGGTATCTCTGCTGTGCATGCTGCTAAGTTATGTAAAGAAGAAGGCATTGAGCTTATTATTACAGACCATCATTTATTGGCTCCTAATGTACCAGAGTGTTATGCCATCATAG
Organism: Campylobacterota bacterium; assembly: GCA_034658615.1. Classification (GTDB taxonomy): domain Bacteria; phylum Campylobacterota; class Campylobacteria; order Campylobacterales; family Sulfurovaceae; genus Sulfurovum. Next base: position 12,008 of record JAYEFI010000177.1, on the reverse strand, counting down.
ACCAGAAGCAAGAAGCATGTACCTTTCCTTACTCAGATGTTTGTGGTGCACAGATAGCGTGGTATCTTATTGCTTCACTTAAAAATGCATTAGAGATTAAAATAAACATGATGTCATACATGGAACTTGTAGCCATCGCTATCATCGCAGATATGATGCCCTTACAGCACATCAATAGAGCCATGGTAGAAGCAGGTATACAAGCACTTAACAAAAGTACCAAGCCCGCCATAAAAGCCTTTTTAGAACATGCACAAAAAGAGGCACTTGGTGCAGAAGATATAGGCTTTTTTTTAGCACCACTGCTCAACAGTGCTGGGCGTATGGAAGATGCAAGTTTTGCAGTAGACTTCTTGAGCTCAACAAATATATATGATGCAAGAGTCAGACTAGAAAGACTTAAAGGTTTTAACGATTTACGTAAAGTCACAGAACAGGACATAACCACTAAGGCACTCGCACAAGTAAACCCAAATGATGAAGTGATAGTAGTGGAGGGTGAAGAGTGGCACGAAGGTGTAGTGGGAATAGTAGCTGCTCGTGTTGCCCGACAGCATGAAAAACCTTGTATTGTACTAAGCAACAATGGCGAGGGTATACTCAAAGGATCTGGACGAAGCTTTGGAGCGTGCGACTTATTTGGCATCACAGACAGCTGTAGAGAGCACCTAGAGAAGTTTGGAGGACACCAAGCAGCCATTGGGCTTAGCTTGCATGAAAACAGCTTAGAATCCTTTAAACAACAACTTCAAATTAACTATGCCAATGGCAATTACGCTAAAGAGCTTGTGGATCTAGACATCGTAGGAGAACTTCACTTCAAAGACATCTCTTTTGATCTTACAAAGTTAGTCAAAAATTATGAGCCTTACGGACAAGGCAACCCAACTCCAAAGTTCATAAGTAAAAATGTTGAAATCCTCCAAGCAGACACCATGGGAAAAGAGGGCGAACACTTACGCTTCTCATTTACACAAGATGGCTTAGTAATGGCAGGAGTACAGTTTAAAACACATGAAGTGCATGAAGTGGGTTCACAAGTAGATGTGATTTATACAGTGAATGAAAACCATTTTAGAGGGAATGTGACTTTGCAGTTGATGGTGGAGAAGGTAATCTAGTAAACTTCATCATGACTACCTACATCCACAAGGATAATAACTTCCTCCAGAATGATAAAATCTATCACAATTCTATACTTCATGTTGATAGATACAGAGCTAAATGCATTCAGCTTACCTTGTAGTTTATGCAGTCTCAATGAGGGATGATGAGGGTTACGCTGTATAAGCTCTATGGTCTTTTTGTATTGAGGGTAGACATCTTTGTGTTTTTTAAGAAATTTAATGGCTTTTTTTTCATAGCCATCAGCAAACTTTATCTCAATCATCTTTGAGAGCGGCTTCTATAGTATCTAGGTGTTTTTGTACATCGCTATGGTAGTTACCGTTAGCTATATCTGTCATCACTTCTTTGTGAGCTATGTCTAACTTGTAATCTCTATAGGCCTCATATTCTTCGTAGGGTATAACACAGTATTTGTTCTTGCCTCGTACGTTAATGATAACTTCGGAGAATTTTTCTAGTAAGGTATCAAAAATAGATACACCTTTTGTTTTAACATCATTTGCCATGATAGTCATAATCGTATCCTTAATAGTACTTTTAAGAGTATTATATATAATATTGTTAATGATGTCAAATAAGGGAAAAAATGAATAATAAAGTAGGATGTGAAGCCTACTTTATGGGTGTGAATATAAAAATGGGGAGAAGAGGACTAGATAGGTAAAACTCTTATCTTATCACTAAGTTTTTCTTTGAGTACATTTTCAATAGCAAAGAGCGTACCAGTATCTGCAGACGCACAGCCGTTACATGCACCAAGGTATCTGATGTAGATGTCAAAATTTTCACCGTTTTCTTTGATGTCTAAGATTTCCATGTCTCCACCGTCCATGACTAGCATTTGACGGATGTTGTCATCTATGACTTTTTCAGTGGCTTTGAGCTTTTGTACGATGGTCATAGCTCCAAAATCTACAGATGCACCTGTGTTTGTGTCAGTCCCTAGAGTAGAGCCACTAAGCATTCTTTCTTTTTCTGCCTCTTCTAGTAAGTCAACTAAGTAGACATCTTTTTCTTCATGTCCACCAGGGCGTATACATGATTTACAAAAGGCACCTGCTTTGGTGTAGTCAGCTATTTGTTCAACAGTTGTAAGGTTGTTTAGTTTTATGACTTCTTGAAGTGTAGAGAGTGTGACTCTTGCACATTCACATACGATGACTTCTTCTTCAAAGCTTTCCATGTCCACATTGAGGTATTGACCTGCTGCTTTTTTGATGACATCATATGCCATGACCGAACAGTGCATCTTTTGAGGTGGCACTGATGGTGTTTCTGGGTTATCACGCATCGCAAATTCTACATCGATGTTGGTAATCTTTACAGCTTCTTGTACCGTTTTACCTTTACAAAGTTCAGCCATCACGTCAGAGGATGCTATGGCAGTACCACAACCAAAAGATTTAAATTTTGAAGAGAGAATCTTGTCTGTTTTTGGGTCTACTGCCCAGTAAAGACGCACAGCATCTCCACAGCTTTCCGCTCCAAAATCTGCGATGATAAGTTTTGCACCCATTGCATCTGCTTCTTCTTGTTTGATGTCACCCATGTTTTGGGGGTTATTCATAAGGTCTGTTACTTTGTTGCTGTACTCATCCCAGATGGTACCACCTACTAAACTATCTATACCCATGTTATTTCCTTT
>JAYEFI010000177.1:0-9135 GCA_034658615.1 Campylobacterota bacterium | reverse complement strand
CATCTGCTTCTTCTTGTTTGATGTCACCCATGTTTTGGGGGTTATTCATAAGGTCTGTTACTTTGTTGCTGTACTCATCCCAGATGGTACCACCTACTAAACTATCTATACCCATGTTATTTCCTTTGTGTGTCTATGTTCGATTGTATCGAACCTACGGTTTATAATGTATACCGCAATGTAGAGTCGATACAATCGACCAATTTCCTAATGCCCTTCAGTGAGTCCGCTTACATGACCTTCTGGTGCATATGCAAATGAAGACGAAATTTCTCTCAGTCTTGCTACTGCTTTCTTTACCACACTTAATGTATGGTCTAACTCTTCTTGTGTGGTGTAACGACTCAGTGAAAAACGTATGGCTGTATGTGCCAAGTCATCTGCAGCACCTATGGCTTCCATTACGGAGTTTGCTTCCAAGTCTTCAGAAGCACATGCAGACCCTGTACTTGCACCTATGCCTTCACGGTTTAAGTCCCACAACATAGACTCACCTTCTATGCCTCTAAATGAAATGAGGATGGTGTTTGGTGTTCTTTTGGCTCTTGGAGTGACTACAAAAGTGTCATCAATTTTAAGAAGTTCATCTTCAAAATTGTCTCTCATCTCTCTTATTTCTGTCATTTCAAATTTAAGTGCACTTACGGCAGCTTCCATTGCCATACCCATACCAACAATGCCAGGTACGTTGAGTGTACCTGAACGGTAACCACCCATTTGTGCTCCACCATGAAGCAGAGGCATAAGCTCTTTACCTTTTTTCACGTAAAGTGCACCTACACCTTTAGGCCCGTGGAACTTGTGTGCAGAAAAAGTGAGGTAGTCTACATTGAAGCGTTGTACATCTACAGGTAGTTTACCTATGGCTTGTACCGCGTCGGTGTGAAAAAGTACACCATGCTCTTCACAAATGTCACCTATCTCTTCTACGGGAAAGATGGCTCCTGTTTCGTTGTTTGCCCACATTACTGAGACTAAAGCAGTCTTGTCTGTGATGTTGTCTTTTACAGACTGCACATCCACAATACCTTCATGGTTTATGGGTAAGTAGGTAACCTTGCATCCCATGTCCTCTATCCACTTGGCTGTGGCTATGACTGAAGGGTGTTCCACTTCTGATATCATGATATGGTTCTTTTTACCAGTGAGTATATACTCAAAATAGATGGATTTCAGTACCCAGTTATTACTCTCTGTGGCACAAGATGTGATGACAACAGAGTCTTCTCTGTTTGCATTGATACCTGCATATATTTTCTCCATGGAAGACTTTATTGCAGGGTGTGTTTCTGATGCAAAAGCATGTAGTGAATTTGGGTTACCATACTTTTGTACAAAGTAGGGTTCCATCGCTTCATAGACATGTGGGTCAACGATAGTCGTTGCGTTATTATCTAAATAAACTTGCATATAATATTCTCCTTTGAAAGGAATGCGTCCCTTTCAAATTCCTCTCGCATCAGGATAGGAATTTCTAATTTTGATAGTCATTTTAATTAAGACAAAATTAGTCTTAATTGATTTTCTGCATATTACGCTGTTTTTCTTAATATAAGATAAAACCCAAATCTCGAAATAGGAATTCATGACTTTGTATCATCATCGCATTCATGGGGTTCGTATAAAATAATCGCCGAACCTAAGGGTACGACTCATATTTTTTACAAACCCCACAAATACGAGCATAAAATAAATCCAAAGAATCCTATTTCGTTATTTGGGTAAAAACCCCTAGAAGTGTGATGGTGCAGGGGTGTTGATGAGGTTGTAAAACTCAGACCTTGTACGTTCATCACTCTTAAAAAGACCTCTTAGTGCAGATGAAACCGTGGTAGAGTTTACTTTCTCTACCCCTCTCATCTCCATACACATATGGCGTGCATGTAAAACAACGGCTACACCTTTAGGGTTAATGCTCTCTGTAATAGCGTCTGCTATTTGTTCTGTCATTTGTTCTTGTATTTGTAAACGTCTTGCAAATACATTTACAATACGTGGTATTTTGGAAAGTCCTACAACTTTACCGTCTGGTATGTAGGCAACATGAGCACGCCCGATGATGGGCAACATATGATGCTCACACATAGAGTAAAACTCTATGTCACGTACCAAAACCATTTCATCGTTTGAAGTGGTAAAAAGTGCTTGAGAGAGTATCTCTTTGGGGTCTTGTTGGTAGCCTTCTGTTAGAAATTCAAAGGCTTTTGCCACACGTGAAGGTGTTTTAATTAGACCCTCGCGAGTTGGGTCTTCACCTATGAGTTCCAATATTTTTGTGATAGATTGTTCAAATTCTACTTCTTTCTTCATGCTAAAACCTCGATAGTAAATTAGCTAATTGTATCTAAATACAATTTAAGTATTTTGTCATCCACTTTAGAAATTGCAAGTTTACGTATGTCTTGTGTAGTAAAATAATGCTCTTGTTCTTTTTCTAGTTCATCATATACATAGACTTTACACACGAGCTTAAAATGTGTATAGGCATGGGTGACTTCACCTATATACTCAGATGCACATAGTGGTACTTCGACAGCTTCAAAGCCCCATAAACCATGTAAAAATTTTCCTTTTCTTTGAGTAAGTGAAAGTGTATTGTTGTAAAGATGCATCATAATATGTTGTTCTCGTGTAGGTACTATACGCTTTTTCTTTGTGGGGTAGAGAGTAGGTTTTTCTTTCCCCCTGCAAATATCATTTAATGGACAGAGTGTACAGTGGGGCCTTTTGGGTGTACAAAGAGAAGAACCTATGTCCATCATGGCTTGGTTGTAGTCAAAAGGGTTTGTTGTGTCTACTAATTTGTAGGCAATCTCCCACAGTTTTTTATCTGTAGGTGTTTTGAGCTTGTGCAGACGACACAGTATACGTTTAACATTGGCTTCCATGATAGGTACAGGTTTTTTGTAAGCAAAGGTAGCCACAGCATGTGCCGTATTTTTACCAATACCAGGAAGCTTCACAAGTGCATCAATATCTGAAGGTAATGTAGGGGTAGATCCAAGTGTCTGTCCTTTGTCTGCTAAAATACCAGCCGTCTTATGTAAATTTTTAGCCCGATTATAATAGCCAAGACCTTCCCACATCTTCAGTACATCATCTAGTGGGGCATTACCTAAAGATTGAAGTGTAGGAAACTTTTTTAGAAAAGGAAAATAGTAGCGTTCCAACACAGTTTTGACCTGTGTTTGTTGCAACATGACTTCAGAGAGATAGATATGGTATGGGTCAGAAGTAGTACGCCATGGAAGGTCAAGTCTGCCATAGGTTTTATACCAGTTTTGTATGTTTTGGTGGATATGAGTTTGCATGGGTAAAAGTATAGCTTATTTTGAACTATTTAAAGAGAAGAGAGGCTTAGCGAGATTTCAACATACTTTAGTTAAAATCACGTCATTATATATTAACCCAAAAGGATTGTAATGAGCGTTACAGTAAAGAAAATAGATGCAGCAAATATAGTTGTGTCTGGTAGCATAGACAATGCACAATTGGCAGAGAAAGTAGATAAGCTTGCAGTAAAAGCAGGTAAAGAGATAAAAGTTGATGGTTTCAGAAAAGGTAAAGTACCTTCACATGTAGTTAAGAAGTTACATGGCGAGAGACTTGCACAAGATGCAGAGCAAGAAGCACTTTCTGCCTTGATGGATGAGGGAATTAAAGAAGCGGGTATAAATGCGCAAGATTTAATTGGACAGCCTACATTTATTAAGTATGACAAAAAAGAAAATAATATAGATGTTGAAATAGAGCTTTCGTCTAGACCAGTGATTGAGTTAAAAGACTACATGGAAGTGGTACCTTCTTTTGAAAAACCTAAAGCAGATGCAAAAGATGTTGAAGCAAAACTAAATGAAATTGCTTCACAACAAGTATCTTATACAAAAATTGCAAGAAAAAGAATGGTAAAAGATGGCGACATGACACTTATTGACTTTGAAGGTTTTGTAGATGGTGTAGCATTTGATGGTGGAAAAGCTGAAAAGTTTAACCTTGAAATTGGTTCTGGTTCATTCATCCCAGGTTTTGAAGAGCAAATCATTGGTATGAAATATGAAGAGCAAAAAGATATTGTTGTGACATTTCCAGAAGAGTACCAAGCAAAAGACATAGCTGGTAAAGAGGCTACATTTAAAGTCACACTTCATGAAATACAAGAGAAGAAAGAGACAGAGCTTACAGATGAAATAGCACAAAAAGTACTTCAAGATGAGAAGGCAACCCTAGAGACACTTAAAGAAAAAGTAGAAGCACAAGTTACCTCTGAAGCTGTGTCTAAACTTTACAACGATGAGCTTAAGCCTCAGATGGTTGAAGCATTGGTCAATAAATTTGACTTTGCACTTCCAAACAATATTGTTGAGCAAGAAGTAGATGCAAAAATCAATGCACTTGCACAAAAAATGGAAGAAGAAGAGCTTGCATCATACAAAGAGAATATAGATAAAGTAGATGAACTACGTAACTCTGTAAGAGATGAAGCAAGAGACTCCGTAAAAGCAACGTTTATTGTTGATGCACTTGCTAAAGAAGAAAATGTAACAGTTGAAGATAACGAAGTCTCTTCAGCACTTTACTACGAAGCGATGATGTCGCAACAAGATCCACAAGAAGTGATTAAGTATTATGAAGATAACAATCTTCTCCCCGCAGTTAAAATGGGAATGATAGAAGATAAACTCTTTGGCAAGATGCTAGGATTAGAAAAATAACATCTACGGTGCATAAAATGCACCGTATTCATTAACTATTTTAATGTATATTCAAGCAGATTTAAAATCTATTTAACTATATTTTAATAAAGGCAAATAATGAGTTATATTCCATACGTTGTAGAACAAACGGGTAGAGGTGAGAGATCTTATGACATCTATTCTCGTCTATTAAAAGACCGTATTATCATGTTAAGTGGTGAAGTCAATGACCAAGTAGCATCTACAGTGGTTGCACAACTTCTTTTTCTTGAGGCACAAGACCCAGATAAAGATATCTATTTTTACATAAACTCTCCTGGTGGGGTAGTAACTGCGGGTCTTTCTATGTATGACACTATGAATTACATTAAGCCAGACATCGTCACTATTTGTATGGGACAAGCAGCATCTATGGGGGCATTTTTACTCTCTTCAGGCACGCCTGGGAAACGGTATGCTCTTCCAAATGCACGTATTATGATTCACCAACCTTCAGGTGGTGCACAAGGACAGTCGACAGACATCCAAATACAAGCAGAAGAGATACAAAGGCTCAAAGATTCACTCAATGAGATTATGGCAAAAAACTGTGGTAAAAAAGCAAAACAGTTAGAAAAAGATACTGAACGTGATAACTTTATGTCTTCAGAAGAAGCAGTAAAGTACGGTCTCATTGACAAAGTATTAGAAAAAAGTTTTTCTGAGTAAGTGTTAGGATTAGAGTATGGTTAGAGAAATAGTTGTATATCCAGACAAAAGATTAAAACTTATCTCGGCTGAGGTAGTCTCTTTTGATGAAACATTACATACATTACTGGATGATATGTATGACACTATGCGTGAGAAGAATGGTGTAGGACTTGCAGCCATACAGATAGGGGTAGATAGTAGAGCACTTATTATCAATATTCCTATAGAGGGAAACGAAGAGGGTGCTGACCAGCCTAAAGAAAACACTTTAGAGATGATAAACCCAGTAATAATAGAAGCAGATGGAAATGAAAAGTTTCAAGAGGGTTGTCTCTCTATCCCCGGTGTATATGAAGATATTGAGCGTGCAAAACATGTAAAAGTAAACTACTTTGACAGAGATGGCAATGCCCAAAGCGTAGAAGATGAAGACTTCTTAGCCATAGCCATACAGCATGAAATGGACCACTTAGATGGGAAAGTCTTTATAGAAAAGCTCTCTTATACTAAACGTAAGAAGTTTGAAAAAGAGTGGAAAAAAAGAGACAAATAACTAAAATCATGACAATTTGACATCTTTTTAACACTTTGTTAAAAACTATGTCACACTACTACTATGAATGCAAAAATAGATAGTGGTACTCCACCCCAAAATACAAATAATAAGACAAAAATAAAACAAAAAACAAAACAAGAAACCATAGTCAATAGACTGGTCTGTGCAACACTAGAAGGTGTCAATGCTAAAGTGATTGAAGTGGAAGCTACTTTTACTAAAGGCTTACCAGGCTTTGCTGTAGTAGGGTTAGCTTCTACAGACATACAAGAAGCAAAAGAGCGTGTAAAGTCTGCCTTGCTTACCAATGAGTTTGTTTTTCCTCCACTTAAAATTACCATAGGGTTAAGCCCCTCAGAAATCAAGAAAAATGGTAGCCAATTTGACCTCTCTTTAGCACTACTTATTGCACTCAATAAAAAGAGTTTTGAAGAAGAGGGGCTGTTTGTTTTTGGTGAACTAGGACTAGATGGTAGAGTGAAGAGCTCATCGATGATTTTCCCACTTATTCTCTCGCTTAAAGAGCAAGGGCTCATACAAAGAGCCATAGTCCCCAAAGAAGCCATAGCGTACCTAAGCCATATCTCTGGTGTTGACTTCATAGCCGTAGAGACACTAGGCGAAGCCATGCTTATCCTTAGTAAGGGCGATTTTACTGCAAATGTGAAAAAGTTTGACTATGATGCAAAATCTTTTATTTTAGAGAAAACAACCTATTATTATGAAGAGAAGTATGAGAGTGACTTTTTAGATGTTAAGGGGCAAATGGTTGCAAAACGTGCAGCGCTCATAGCCGCAGCAGGTATGCACAACTTCTTCATGGAAGGAAATCCTGGGTGTGGTAAAAGTATGATAGCCAAACGCATCAAAGACATACTGCCACCTATGCAAGAAGAGGAGCTTCTCTCTATAGCTAAACATCAGTTCCTAGATGGACAAGTGCCAAGCTTTAAAGCCATAAGACCCATGAGATCTCCACACCATACGGCAACCTCTGCTTCTATCTTTGGGGGTGGCTCAGGACAGGCTAAAATTGGAGAAGTAGCATTGGCTTCAAAAGGCATACTTTTTTTCGACGAAATACCACACTTTTCAAAAAATATACTTGAAGCATTACGTGAACCATTGCAAGACAAAAAAGTACACATAGCCCGCGTTAATGCCAAGATAGAATACGAGGCAGACATTATGTTTTTGGCCGCACAAAACCCTTGTCCTTGTGGTAACTTGCTCTCTAAGGTGCAATCATGCCGTTGTACAGAAGTAGAGATAAAACGCTATCAAAATAAACTCTCTGACCCTTTCTTGGACCGCATAGACCTCTTTGTAGTGATGCAAGAAGTTAGTAGCGAAGACAAAGCCGATGTAGCGTCTAAAGCCATGCACCATGCAGTCATAGATGCGTTTAAAATGCAAAAGAAAAGAGGACAAATACGCCTCAACGGTAAACTAAGTGAAGATGAAATAGAAGCATATTGTTTACTGGAGAGTGATGCTCTTGTGCTTTTAGAGGGAGCCATTAGAAAATTTGGACTTTCCCATAGAAGCATAGCCTCCATAAAAAAGATAGGAAGAACCATAGCTGATTTAAATAAACATACGCATATAGAAAAAAGAGATATTCTGGAGGCGTTGAGTTATAGGAGGAGGAAGTAAATATTATTTCAATATTTACCCTCAATGAACCTAAGCCTTTTACAATAATCTAAAAATAGTGATGAAATTACAAAAGAACTTTAGCCTCTAAACACAAACCAGCTTCGTTACCACAAACCCACCCATCACTAACCATACAAACATTGATGTAGCAGTATAAACTGGTGCTAAGCCTAAGCCCTTAAACTTAGAAAAAACGGTTCCCATACCAAGTGCAGTCATTGCCATGGTGAGTAGGAATGTATCTATATTGTTAATGGTATCTACGATGTTTTGTGGCACTATCTGTAAAGAGTTAAACCCTGCTACTAAGATGAAATAAACGGCAAACCATGGGATGACCAACTTTGTCTTTTCGTTTCTCATATTACCCTCTTTTTTGGAAGACCATGCAAGGTAAAAACCTAAGATGATGAGCATAGGGGCTATCATGATGACTCTTGTCATTTTGACAATAACCGCGGCATTTGCCATCTCTTCTGAGGCATTGGGTATAGAGGCTGGCACTGCTACCACCTGTGCCACTTCGTGTATGGTTCCTCCAACGTAAATGCCGAAAGTACGAGGGTCCATATGTAAAAACCCTGAAGCATCTTTGATGAGTGTTTCGTAGAGTATAGGGTAAAGAAACATTGAAATAGTACCAAAGAGTACAACCATAGAGACTGCTATGGCTGTTTTGTGTTCTTCTGCTTTGAGTACAGGTTCAGTGGCAAGTACAGCGGCAGCACCACAAACTGATGCACCAGAAGCTGTGAGTATGGAGGTGTCTTTATCCATGCCAAAGACCTTAAATCCTAACCATGAGCCCAATATAAGTGTGGAGGTAAGCATTATAAGTGAGACTAAAAATCCATCTACTCCTACCTCAGCAATTTGTTGAAATGTAATTCTAAACCCATAAAATACAATGGCAAAACGTAAGACTTTTTTAGCTGAAAAAGTAATACCTTTTTGCCATGGTGTAGGGGTTTGATTGTGTAGAGTGTTTGCATAAAATATACCTATGACTATACCAATGACAAGAGGGGAAAGACCCAAATCCATAATGGGTTTTAAATTTGAAATAAACGTGGCTGCTGCAGCAAATATAGCAACAAAGAGTACACCCATAAGGGTGCCTTTATAATTTTCTTTAGAAAAAGCCAAAAGAGTCCTTTGGTTTGATGTAATAATAATAGAGTTTTTACGTTACTATTTTACGCAAAAAGCTATAATGTTCAAAAAATTTGATTAACTTTTTTAAATTATACTATATCCTTGATAGAATAAACTTTACTAGAAGAGCATAAAATATATAGGGGATCTCTGATAATAGGTAATGCTCACAATGGGCTTTGCAAATGTAAGATTGTGCAAAAGATTTATAAGTCCTAGCCATAGCTAAGACGCAGTAAATATTTTGTGCAAGGTTGCGTTTACAAAGCCCACCCTACGGGCAATTACAGCTTTCGCCTATGCGTTGTTACTCTTTCTCACCTTAGCTAAGGCTAGGGTGTCAAAAGAGTGCCTAGCCTAGACAAAAGTTGTAAATGTTGT
>JAYEFI010000176.1:0-6842 GCA_034658615.1 Campylobacterota bacterium | reverse complement strand
TTGTTCTATTGTTTCCAATGTTAATAATATTTATATTATAAACAAACCCTTTCCTTATTACCTATAAGCTTTAGCTAAATGTTTTTTTTAAGACTAAAAGTTAAAGTTTTATAGTATTTTTCAAAAAATACACTATCAATTTTCGATTCATTATAAACTTATTGGATTCCAAGCTTAATCAGTCTCTCAATAAACAATATAAAATTTGAAAATCTTCTTTGTACTATCAGCCAAAAAATCCATTTTACACTGGCAGGGAGATAAAACTTTTAGATACTATCAATAATCTCTACTTAGATTTCCCAACTTAATAAAGGATTGAGTAAGGAAAGTTGTTCTACTCTTATGTTAAAAATTTTGAAAAAGGGGAGCATTATATTTTTTAAATTCATCTTTAATGTTAATTTTGTATACTATAGTTATATGAAAATATTACTATTAGAAGATGATAAAATTTTATGTGAAAGTTTACAAGAATTTTTAGAACTTGAAGATTATATTGTTGATATTGCACATCGAGGAAATGATGTATTTGATTTAACCTTTGAACAAAGTTATGATCTATATATTTTAGATGTTAATGTCCCTGAGATTAATGGTTTTGATATACTTTCTGCCCTGAGAGAAGCGGAAGATAATACACCTACGATTTATATTACAGCATTAACTGATATCAATTCTATTTCTAAAGGTTTTCAAATAGGTGCGGATGATTATATTAAGAAACCATTTGATCCCGAAGAATTGGTCATTCGTATTAAAAGTAAATATCAATCAAATAACATGTTACTTCAATGTAACGATATACTTTATAATCCCATTACAAAAATCATACAAAAAAATAATAAAATTATTAATTTAGGAGAGGTACAACAAAATATTTTTCATACACTAATTATAAATCAAAATAAAATAGTTGATAATATTACACTTATGGATTTTCTTGAACATCCTAATGCTAATGCCTTGCGTGTAAATTTAGCTAAACTGAAAAATAAATTAGGGATTAGAATAAAAAATGTTCGCGCACAAGGATATATGATTGAAGACCTATGAAGTAGAATCATTCCTGAAGAGTTTTTTTATTTTTTTTATACTTCTAGAAATACTTTTGAGTATTAACTTTTGGAATGAATATAAAATTAAAAAAAATGAAATGGAAGAAAAAATTCATATAGAGATGCAACTCTGTGCCTTTACTCTACAATGTAAAGGATTAACAACAGATTTTATTGATAAACAAAAAGATAGAGAAAAGAATATTCTATATAAAGATGGTGACTTTTATGCCTATTTTAAAATACCCACCGTCGATAGATACTTGATGAAGGTTATATACCCAAGATTAACTTATGAACCAAGAGTAAAGAGGTTAGAAAATCATATTTATAAAAAGTTTTGGATTTACTCTATTTTTGCGGCATTGGTTTCTCTTTTGTTTTCAATCTATGCACTTTTGCCCTTACACAAAGCTTTACGTTTAAATGAAGAGTTTGTCAAGGATATTTTACATGACTTCAATACACCTATAAGTTCTATGCTAATTAATTTAAAAATTTTTAAAAGAGAAATAGGAGATAATCAAAAAATACAAAGGCTTGAGAATAATATACAAAGCATATTATCATTACAAGATAACTTACGTATTTTTCTGAAAGATATCCCTACGCAATCTGAAAGTTTTAGTTTGAAAGAACTGCTTAATAATAGATTGAATTACTTTAATGTACTCTATCCAGATATTGATTATAAAATCTCTATAGATGATACTGTAACACTTAATACAAATAAAGATGCTTTTACACGTATTATGGACAATATCTTATCTAATGCTGGTAAATATAATATAGAAAACGGAAATGTAGATATTACATTAAAAAACAATATTTTATTTGTGCAAGATACAGGAAAAAGTATTAAAAATCTAAAAAAAATTTTTGATAGATACTATAAAGAGCAAGATAGGGGTATAGGTATAGGTTTACATATCGTAAAAAAACTTTGTGATGAACTAATAATTCCAATTAAAATACAAAGTAAAGAAAATGAAGGTACACAAGTGACATTAGATTTAATAGATGTTATTAAAGAGAAAGATAAAACTTAGTGATGTACCTGTTTATCTTTCATCAGCGACATAATACGTTCTTTATATTTTGGATTTTTATTGACTTTATAGCGTGCTATCAGTTCATCTAAAGAGCCATTCTTTAAGACTTCTTCCTCACGTAATACTACTTGTCTACGACTAAGCATATCGTAGAGACTATACGAAAGTAAACTCTTTGTTGTTTTTCTTGAGATATAGGTAGAAAGCTCTTTTAGAGATGCTTCTTTTAAATAATAACTATAAGGTTTATCATTTGATACATGAGAATGTGAGACTTCTGTTACCATAGGTACAATAGACATTTCTTGTTTAATTTCTACTTGGGTACTTTCATCTTTAATGTCTTCTTTTACTTGTTGTACTTCATTTTGAATCACTATTTTTGGTACGCCTAGTGATTCAATTGTAGTCTTATTGGTTACTGGGGTTGATTTCTTTTGTTTTTTGATTAACTTGTTTGGTATTTTAGGTGCTTGTAGATTTAATTTAGTAGCAATAATCTTTAATTGTTCCAATTGTTTTAATAATTTTGCATCTTTTTTATATTTTTGATAATAAGGAAAAATGAGTATTTTAGGTAACTTTGTTTTGATATTTTGTATTCCACGAGAATCATATTTTTGAATAGCTTCTTTGTAAAGTCTTTGAAGCCGTGAATAATTTTTAGTTTCTACTAAAAGTGTTTTTACCCCTTTATATTTTTTGTAAGAAACTGAAGTAATATACCCCAAAGATGCTAAAGATACGGGCCGTTTAAATCCTTTATTTTTAAGAAATTTAAGGACTTTTACATATTTATATTTTGTATTATGTCGTACATTCAGAACCAATGGTTTTTGTTTTGGATTAGACATATTATAAAGGACATATTGGTCTTTTTCACGAAGTAATATAGCAAGATGTTTTCTTTTTACATGATAGAAATAAAGATATTTATTTCCATCTTTTATCGCTTTAAGTTGTTTTCGTGCAAAATATGCGCGATGTTCTTTCATGTATGATGTATACTGAACAATGGTAACTTTATTAATTTTGTTCTCCACAAAATAGTGATTAAACGAACATCCATTAAAAAATAAAAATAAAAATAATATTGTCTTTTTCATAAATAATTAATTATATAATACCTATCTTTTTAATTACTAGTATACCGATAATATATTAATATATTATCAACAAAGGGTGTACCAATAAATAATCCCTTATAAAATAAATGATGACAAGAGTCCAATAAGACCGCCAAATACGCCACCCCAAACAACAAGCCACCCTAAATGCTCTTTGATTAACTCTTGTATTAACTCTTTAACCATCTTTGGGGTGAGTTCATCTAAACGTTTTGTAATAAGTGTTTCAACAGACTCTATCATATCATCTGACAGTGCTGAATTTTGTATATGGTAGTCTAATTGTGCTTTAAAGGCTGAAGAAGAGACAATAGAACCTACAGCAGACTTAAGTTTGTCTCCAAAAGGTTCACGTAAAGCCTCTAACGCTTCTTCTCCTCCAAACATTGTAATTGCTCCACCAAACTTAGACTCCATAACAGTCTTAGACAAGGCATCAAAAGCGGGAGAAAAGTCTGCGTCCTCTACCAAGGGCTTCAAGTCAATTTTTTGTTCTTCTTTTGAAAAAAAATCACCCAATTGCTCTTTAGTAAAAAACTGCTTCATAATCATCTCTCGTATAGATGTTTTAAACGTTTCAAAGTTTTTTTCTATCACTCCAGAGCCATAAAGAAGAGGTACTTTTTCAAAAAGCATATAAATGGCAAGCTGATTGGTAATAGCACCAGAAAGGGCAAACAAGCCTGTATACAGCAGTGCGTTTTGGTATATTCCCGAGACAATAAACGAAAGTCCAATACATAGTAATGCAATACTATTGGTAAAAAAAGCCTTAGACATGCTGCAACAACGCTTCCAACTCTCCAACACTCCTTAGTGCGTCATTATGTTCTGTAAATCCCCAGTCTACCATCACATAGTCCATGCCACATTTCTTTGCTGCCTGCTCATCTCTAGGACCGTCACCTATGAAAATGCTCTCCTCAACACCCACTGCCAATTCATCCATTACTTTGTAGAGCATATCTGCTGCTGGTTTTCCCATAGACACGTCATCGTAACACCCAATAGCATCAAAACTTTTAAGTATACATAAGTGTCCCAATGACTCTAGAGTAGATTTTCTATAGGCATTGGTAGCAACAGCAATGAAATAACCTTTGCTTTTAAGGTTTTCTAGTAACGATTTAATGCCATCATACAAAACAAGTTCTTGGTCATGGTTTTTACTATAGTACTCAGAAAACCATTTTTCATGGTCTCTATCAAATGCTTTTGCATGATAGAAAAACTGTGCAGGATTAATGTCAGGTTCATTGACATGTCTTAAAATGTACGCTTGCTCCATAGGTTCAAAACCAAGGTTTTTACGCACATAGTTAATGGCATTTGCAATAGTAATAGACGAGTTAACCAATGTTCCATCCATATCAAAAATAATGAGCTTCTTTTTGTGTGTAAAACTTATTTGCACTATTTAATCTCTTTATTTTTACGTGAAGGATTCTGATTTAATTTAATATAGATAGATAAACCTATAATAAGTAGAGAAATACTGGCAATAAGATATACAGCATAAATAAGCTGTCCAGGATCTGTCAGTGCAAACTTAAAGACTAGCATCAATGCCTCAATAGATAAAGCAATAATAATAGAACCCAAAAAGCGTATCATGGTTTGATGTCCGTCCCCTGCACCCTCTTTTTTCTCTTTACCCAATACCTCTTCTTCAAATATGGCTTTAACAAGGTCAAATATAGCAATAGAAAGTGTTAAAAGAATCGTTGCTTTAAATATTTCATTGGTATTTATTGCACCCAAGTCTATACCAAAATGTAAAAATGCCCCCACACCTTTTACAAAAAGTAAAAGTGCAACTGCAGAGAGTGCTATGGAAAATGAAGTATAGGCCACTTTTGAAAGTGTCCCAAAAAACGAATCTACAGAAGATGGATGCACCATTCGTAATATATTTGAGAGCGATATATCAATACAAATAATACAAAGAAGATTGTCCTCTTCATCGTAAATAGGGAAAGATGATGTCACCACCATAGTATTGCTCACATATGAAGGGTATGGTTCAGTGAGTGTACACCTATGTTCTTTAACCGTTTTATAGTAGTAGGCTCTGTCTGACCTATTGGCACCTTTGCCAATACCTCTTAGGTTTTTAAAGTCCGAAATATTGTCAATCATCTGGACACCATTTGCATCAAGTGCATACACAGCTTCAGCATTTGATACACTGTCATTTAAAGCATCAAGCTTTGAAAGAACCGTTTTGATATCGCCGTTTTGAATAGTATTGGAAATATTTCGTTTAGTAATATAACATAAGTAGGCTCTGGCTTTTGCACGTATTTCTGCATATTCTTGTATTTCTTTAATTTGCATGATTATCCCTTATTATCTAATTATATTTGAATTTATTATTATAACACTTTACCCAAAATATCTGAAAAAGATGTTTTTTGATTAATCGCTACTTCTGGAAATATACTTCCTTGTTCTGAAAAGGTTAAAATAGTTGAACCCATTTCAAACCAACCAAAAAGCTCTCCTCTATTTAAAACAAGGTTTTCATAGGTGTAATGCTTTGCTTCTCTTATTTCGGAGTTGGTACGTATGTTTTCTTCAAATGTGACAACCATTTTACCTACATTGAGTGCACCTACAAGAACTAGAGCTTGTGCTCTACCCTTTTGGTCTTCACATTCTATAATGACACGTTCATTTTCTATAAAAAGATTTTTTTTGTTACGCAGTAACGGAAAATTAACTGGGTACAACTTACCTGGTATATGTGTCAGACTCAGCACCTTTAATGTCATAGGCATATGATAACGATGATAGTCTTTAGGTGAAAGATAGAAGTTAATAAACTCTCCACCCTCCACTTTTTGAGCTAACCCTTCATGGTACTGTCCAAAAAGAGTCTCTATATCGTAAGACATACCTTTAATCTGGTAGGCTTTACCCTCCACTATTTTCCCTGCATCAGTAATAAGTGCATCAACACCAGAGATGAGTGCATTTTCATCTTGAGGTAATGGTGGTGTGTTTACAAATGCTCTTGTAAAAAGTTTGTTAAGTGTTTTATAGCTACTAGGCTCTCCAAAATTTGACATGTCAAGCCCCATTAACTTGACATAGCCCGCATTTATAATATGTTGAATGACCGAGGGAAATTCTTTAGAAGCAAATTTACCAAAGCCTCTTGATATTGCTGATGTATAGTGTTTCTTCATTGGTGTTCCTATTGAGGGGACCTCTAATAATAGGTGATACTCACAACATTTACAGCTTTTGTTTAGGCTAGGCACTCTTTTGTAGACCTAGCCTTAGCTAAGTCAAAAAAGAGTAACAACGCATAGGCGAAAGCTGTAACTGCCCGAAGGGTGGGCTTTGCAAACGCAATCTTGCACAAAATATTTACTGCGTCTTAGCTATGGCTAGGACTTATAAATCTTTTGCACAATCTTACATTTGCAAAGCCCATTGTGAGCATTACCTATTATTAGAGGTCCCCTAAGATTAAATTGTTATTATTATATCATTTGTGTTTTAGGGTTTAGGAACATTACGCTAATATCTTAGAAAGTTAGTTAGAGGATTATAGATGGCAAAATATATACTTTTTGATACAGAAACCACAGGTACCA
>JAYEFI010000175.1:0-1573 GCA_034658615.1 Campylobacterota bacterium | reverse complement strand
TGTTTATAGGCGGGGGGAAATATATAGAAGATATCAGGAAGATAAGAGCAGACAAAGGATTGAGGGAAGTATGTAAGATGGAACCTGTCTGCGTGCGGACACGCACAGGCAGGAAAGATTGACAAAGGGCAGAAAAAAGGCATATCCTTGATTAGCCAGAGAGCTAATCATAAACCTTAAAAAGGAGGATATGCCGTATGAGAGAATTAAATTTTGATAAGAGTAATTTAGCACAAAGATGGAAATATTTCAAGAGTAATTTAAAATTTTTGGGAGTAGAGGAAGAAGTGGAGTATAAAGTACGAGAAACGGTAAGAGGGACAATACAAACAATAGTTTTAGAAGAATTCAGCCAACAAATAGGAAGAAAAAAGTATGGACGAGGAGAGGGGAGTTATCGGGGTGGTAATTATGGAAGAAGTCTTGTAACCAAATATGGAAGGATAGAAATACAAGTTCCCAAAGGGCCCAAAGGAAAGAGAATAAGGTATAGTGTATTTAAACCACATCAAAGAAGGCAGGAGAACTATGATAAATTTGTAGTATTATCAATAATGTTAGGACTAAGTGGTAGGAAACAAAAAACATTATTAAAATCATTTACCGGAGCAAGTATAAGTGCAACTACGGCAAGTAAATTAATTAAGAATATATCGGAAGAAGTAAGAAATTATAGACAAAGAGAGCTGAAGGATAAGTATAAATATATCTACATAGACGGAATTTGGGTAAGTATGAAGGAGGTGGGAATAAAGAAAAGGCCGTTATTAATAGCATTAGGAATAACATTGGAGGGGAAAAAAGAAATCATAGGATATAAGTTATGCAAAGGAGAAACAGAGGTAGAATGCACGGGATTTATAGATGATTTGTATAGGAGAGGATTAAAAGGAAAGCATTTAGAATTAGTAATCAGTGATGGTAGTAAAGGAATAATAAATGGAATAAATCAGGTATATCCGTATGCCAGGATACAATTATGTACGGTACATAAGTTAAGGAATATACTAAGGGATATAAAAGAAAAGAAAAAACATCGGAAAGAATTAATAAAAGAAGCAGGTTTAATTTTTAAAAGTGAAAATAAGTCAAAAGCAATAAAGAGGTATAAAAGATTTATAAATAAATGGAAAGATAAAGAAGACAAAGCAGTCAGAACATTAAGAAGAGATATAGAATATTATTTTGAATATTATAATTTTCCCAGGGATGAAAGAAAAAGTATAAGAACGAATAATGTAATAGAGCGAATAAACAGAGAAGTAAGAAGGGTAACCAGAAGAATAGGATATTTTCAAAGCAGTGAAAGTTTAGACATATATACTTATTTGGTGTTTAAAGAAAGAAGCTTGTTAATACAAGAAAACATAAAAAAAGAAGATGTGCCTTTTATTTTGCCTGTAAAAGAAGAGTGTGCTTAAAAATGAAAGTCAGAATAAATCTTGACATTACTTAAGACACCCTAAATCCGATATTGAAAAGAGGAAATAGACGAGAAACAACAAAAAAGAATTCACCAAACAGGTGAAAAAGGTATAAAAAAGCCTCGCTATTTGGTATAATAATATTCGAT
>JAYEFI010000174.1:0-1573 GCA_034658615.1 Campylobacterota bacterium | reverse complement strand
TTTAATCCAAATGATGCTACCATCTTTTAGAATTAGGAATTAGGAATTAGGAATTATGGTTAAAATACTCTTACTCGAAGATGACCCCAATTTGGCGAAGTCACTTGTCAAGTACTTACAGAAACATGACTATGAGGTAGACTGGGCTAAACAAGGGGAAGAGGCTATAGACTTTAGTTATGAGAACAAATATGACCTTTACCTGTTTGATGTAAATGTACCTCTAATGAGTGGGACAGATGTGTTAAGTGCGTTGCGTCAAGCAGAAGACAGAACGCCTACTATTATCATCTCTGCTCAGATTGATATAGACTCTATGGCAAAAGGCTTTAGTGCAGGAGCAGATGACTATGTGAAAAAACCTTTTGACCCAGAAGAGTTACTCTTGCGTATAAAGTCTAAAACCATGTTACTAAAAAAGAGCCTAACTGTGCAGGGGTATAGTGTAGATACGCATAAAAATGAAATCTACCACAACAATACACTCTGTGGTATGGGAGAGGTACAGAAAAGTATTTTTATACAACTCTTAACTGCTTACCCTGACCCTGCAAGTAAAGAGATACTCATGGAATCATTGGTGACACAAAATGATGGTGCATTACGTGTCAATATAGTCAAACTCAAAAAAGAGACAGGAGTAGAAATACAAGCAGTACGAGGAGTGGGTTATAAAATTCTCTGAAAAAGAATCGTTTATTAAAAGTTTTTTACTTTTTTTTTCTGTCATTGTCCTCTTTTTGTTGTTTATCTTTTATGACAATGCACGTGATGAAACAGCACATATTAGAAATAACATTTTTTTAGAGATGAAAAGTTATAGTCTTGGCTTTAAAGATGATCGATTTAAGACAAAAAAAAATGAGAAACAAAAAGGGCAAGTATTTTATACACTCTATGAAGACAAAGAAAGTCTTTATCTTTTAACTCCTTTGCCTGATAGCAATAAAAAAGAGATGATGATGATAGCCAGTCCTTTAGGTACTATTATGGTGCCTTACTCAAACAGTGATGTAAAAGTCATTAAAGTATGGTATCCAAAAAAAGAGTATGCTCAGCAGATAACCCAAATGCAACGCCATCTACTGTTGCAGTTTCTTGTGTTTACTTTTGGAGCCTTGCTGGTTTCTTTACTTGCTGCTTGGTATACACTTAGACCACTACGCTCTTCGTTACGATTACTTGAAGACTTCATTAAAGATATTATTCATGATCTCAATACCCCACTTAGTGCTATTATCCTCAACCTTAAGATGATTGATAGCAAAGAAGAAGAGATAGAAAGCATACGCACCGCTACCCAAACCATAGAGATGTTACATCATAACCTAGATGCTTATCTTCGAGAACAAAAGCAAATAGAAGAGCGTTTCTACCTCGATGAAGTCGTTCACAAGTATATTGCATTTTTTACCCCTTTATATGACTACCTTGATTGGAAAGTGGATGTAAAGAACCTTGCTCTCTCCACAGACAAGCAAGCCTTTGAACGTGTCATTTATAACCTTTTAAGCAATGCTTGTAAATACAATACAAGTACTGGGAAAATAACAATAGCACTAAACGGTACTAT
>JAYEFI010000173.1:0-1583 GCA_034658615.1 Campylobacterota bacterium | reverse complement strand
GTTTTAGAGCCTTAAGTTCTATGACCAACTTATCTGGTTCATACGCAATGGTAATGGTGGCAAAATCAGGATATCCTGAGCGTGGGCATAGGCACATAAACTCTGGAAGTTCAATGTGAATGGTATAATTTTTCGTGTGTGTATTGGGCCAAAAATTTTCACTGCTATTGATGTCAAAATCTTGTATCTCTTTTTCACCGTATTTCATGATAGTCCTTTTGTGTGATTTTGTTTAAGTAGTGTATCATAGCCAATAGGCTTGGCGATACCAAACCCTTGTAGATAGTCGACCCCCAAAGAGGTAAGTTTTTCTTTTTGCTCTTGGGTGTCAACCCATTTTGCTATGCTTACTATTTGCAAGTCTTTTGCCATAGCGAGTAGAGACTGTAAAACCGTTGCATAATTATGATCATCTATTTTGGTTGTATAGTCTTTATCGAGTTGGAGCATATCAAAATGAAACTCTTTCATATATAGCATAGAAGAAGAGGAGGATGATGAACCAAAGTTGTCTATGCAGATACGTATGCCCTTATCTCTATAAGTATTTAATATTTGAAGATATGCACTTAAATCATGGTGTGTTTTTCTCTCATATAGTTTAATGATGAGTCTAGAGTTGTCTATATTATTTTGTGATAAAAGTGAAAAGAACTTTTGTTGAAAGTCTCTATCTCTTAGCGAATAAGGAGAAAGATTAAAAGCAAAAGAGAGTTCACTATCAACCTTAGGTAAAAGTTCCATGATGTATTCCACTAAAAAAAGATCATACTTTGCACCTAAAGAGAGCCGATTGATGATAGGTAAAAAATTTCGTGCTAAAATTTCTGTATCGTTGCGGGCACTTAGGGTTGTTATGACTTCATAGATTGTTGTTTTATTTTCTTTTGTATCAATTAGGGGTCTAAAAGTCAGTTTAAATTTACGTTTTTCTAAGGCATGTTTCACTTCACTTTCTAAGTGATATAATTCTTTTGATGATTGCATAGGTAGAGGGTTATGGACTTCTTTTCTCTTGGAAAGTTTTAAGTCCTTTAATTGTTGAAGTATTTTTTCATTATTACCCACTGAATAGCTAATTGCTGTGTAGTTATAGTCTAAGTCCATGTCTAGGATGTTCGCATATTTTGTTGTGAAGGTATCAAGTAATACATGAATATTGCTAGGGTCAGTATGTAGAGCAATATAAAACTCAGAACCATGTCTTCTGCCGATAAGTTGGTTTTGTAGTCCATGTTTTTCAAGGTAATGATTAAGTTCTTGTATCAGTGTATAAAGCAGTAAGTCAATTTTTGTATGCGGATAGTATTCGCCAAGGCTAGAAAGGTTGTTGACGCTCAAAAGTACAAGGGTTTTGGGTTTAAAATAATGCAATTTTTTAATAAATGCTTTTTCATTAAAACTGTGTGTGACTGCGTCAATGTTCATTTCTTTTATGCTAAGGGTAATTAAAAAATAATTAAAATAGATGGTTACAAATACAGTAGCAACAATGAGAAAAACATTGATGAATGTAGTCTCAAATTGTCCATCTTGAATAAAAATAGCATAAAATATTAGAAATGCTAAGAATAGAACAGGAA
>JAYEFI010000172.1:19978-23376 GCA_034658615.1 Campylobacterota bacterium | reverse complement strand
GCTTGTAGGTTCATGGCTATGAGTATGGCGAACCAGATGGGGTCTATGCCTAGTAGTGCTACTATGGGTACGAGTATGGGTACTACCACGAAAGCTATCTCTATGAAGTCTATGAAGAATCCTAGTAAAAAGATGACTATCATAGCAATTAATATGAACATCCATTTATCACCTGTATCTCCCGCAAAAAACTCCATAGCCATGTCGCCACCACCAAGCTCGCCAAACACTAATGAGAATGCCGTAGCCCCTATGAGTATCATAAATATCATGGCGGTGAGCTTGACAGTTTCTATGGCTGCATAGCGTACCATGAAGAAGGAGAATGTCTTTTTATAGAGTGCCAAAAGGACAGCACCCAGTACACCAATAGCCGCAGACTCAGAAGGCGAAGCGATGCCTGCAAATATACTTCCTAAAACCACACCTATGAGTAAAAGTGGTGGGACGATCTCTTTTACTGCCTCTTTGACAATGTCTCCATAAGGCTCGTCTGAGATTATGGCAGGTGCTAGGTCTTTATTGAGGTAAGAGACCACTAAGATGTAGAGTATATATAGTCCTATAAGTAAAAGACCAGGGACAACTGCTGCACGAAACAAATCACCCACACTGAGGTGCATTTGGTCTCCAAGTATGATGAGGACAATAGATGGAGGTATAAGCTGTCCTAGCGTACCAGAAGCTGCAATGCTTCCACTTGCCAATGCTGGACTATAGTTGTGCTTTAGCATGAGTGGTAGAGCAATAAGTGACATCATCACCACAGATGCCCCTACTATGCCTGTACTTGCAGCGAGTATCGCCCCCACAAGTACTACTGAAATAGCTAACCCTCCACGCACTGCACCAAAGAGTTTCGCCATAGAGAGTAATAAACCTTCAGCCATTTTGGACTTCTCGAGTATAAGCCCCATAAAGATGAAAAGTGGGACTGCCATCAGTGTAACATTGCCCATAATGCCATAGGTTCTGTAAGGTAGCATCTCCAACACAGGTAAGCCTACTTCATCTGTAATGAGTGCAAAAAACAGTGCTACACCTGCAAATACAAATGCCACTTGAAAACCAAGCATGAGTAAAAACAGTGCCATTGCAAACATGAGAAAAACAGGGTCAATCCAAAATGCCATACGGTTAAACCATGCTAAATACACAAGCGTAGCAACGAGAGCTACGCCTACAAATACCTTGATCAACATTCTTTTGTTCTCTAGTTTACCATAGGCTTTGAGTATTTCAGAAATGGCTTGAAGTATGAGTAACGCAAAAGCCAGTACCAACATGCCCTTAATCATCCAACGATGGGTAAGTCCTCCTGGATCTGAAGAGATTTCATTTTGCAAGTAAGACTGTAGTGTCATGTCGTATGCATCATTTAAAAATAGAAGTGAAAATGGAATCACCAGTAATAACATAGAAAATATTTGTATTAATGCACGCGTATCAGAGCCATAGCGTTCAAAAAATATATCTACTCTTACGTGTTTGTCATGCTTGAGTGCATAGGTAAGTCCAAGTAAAAACACCATATCAAACAAGTGCCATTCTACCTCTTGTAAGGCTATGGATCCTGCTGAAAATAAGTAACGCATGGCTGCATCATAAACGACCAAAAATGAGAGTATCACTATCAGTATAGCTGCTAAGTAGCCTACATATTTACTTATGTTATCTAGGTAGTAGGAAAATGATGAATTCATGATTTATTCTTTGAGTAGTTTTTATAATTTTAGCTTGTTTAGTATGAGGGATTGCTGTATGTAAAGTGGAATGCTTATTAGGACCGCTAAATCGTCATTTATTGAATATTTATCAGCCATATTTCTCTCACTATGTGAAGTTCATCATTAATTATACTATAATGCAAAAATATCTCTTATTTAGAAGAAAGGGCGTTATGAAACTATTGGTATCGGCATTGGAACCTTCATCAAATCTTCACTTGAAAGAGGTACTAAAACATACAGAAAACATTGAACTCATAGGTATTTTCGATAAAAATATTGAGCAAGGTAGTCCCTTGTATGACATTTCTCAAATGGCTATTATGGGTGTAGTGGATGCCATTAAAAAGTTACGTTGGTTTTTTAAAGTGGCTGACGAAATGGTCGAACTAGCAAAAGATGCAGATAAAATTCTTCTTATGGACGCTTCAGGCTTTAACCTGCCTTTGGCTAAAAAACTAAAAACTGCGTATCCAGACAAAGAGATTATCTACTACATTTTACCTCAAATATGGGCAAGTCGTCCAAAACGTGCAAAAAAACTAGCACGCTACTGCGATAAACTTTTAGGCATACTCCCTTTTGAAATTGACTACTACCCACAAGGTAAAGCACAATATGTTGGTCACCCCCTACTCGATGAAATAAACGTACATCGCATGGAATCTGAGACTAAAAACTGCATAACATTTATGCCAGGTAGCCGTAAATCGGAGATAGCACGTCTCATGCCTGTATTTTTAGAACTAAGACGTAAACTTGGTAACGACATACGTCCACTGCTTGTCATTCCTCCATCATTCTCTAGAAACAAAATAGCAAAACTCTACAAAGGAAATAGAGAATTTGAAATTGTACGTGATACCCATGAAGCACTTAGACGAAGTGAATTTGCATTTATATGTTCTGGTACTGCCACACTCGAAGCAGCACTAATAGGTGTACCTTTTACTTTAGCGTATATTGCAAAAAAAGTTGACTTCTTTATTGGGACTAAACTACTGGGTATTAAACAAGTAGGTCTTGCCAATATTATATTGACACACTACAACAACACAACCTTACACAATGAAATACTACAAGAAGAGGTCACCGTAGAGAACCTTCTTGAAGAGTACTACAGTACAGACAGAGAAAAGTTCTCTAAAAAAGCAGAAGAATTAAAAGAGTACCTTGGGTCTGGTAGTTCTCAAAATGTTGCAAATAGTATTATGGAAGAGTCATGCTAGTACACATATGCTGTTCGGTAGACAGTCACTATTTTCTTCAAAAACTTCAAGAAGAGTACCCAGAAGAGAAACTTACAGGGTTCTTTTATGATCCTAACATCCATCCCTACTCTGAATACTATTTACGATTTCTAGATGTAAAACGCTCTTGTAAAATGCTCAATATTGACCTTATAGAGGGAGAGTATGATGTAGATAAATGGCTACAAGTTGTTAAAGGCTTTGAAGATGAACCTGAAAAAGGTGAACGCTGTGGTTTATGTTTCGATAGACGTTTTGAAGTCTCTGCAAAAATGGCCGCAGAGATGGGAGAATCTAGTTTTACCTCGACACTTCTTACCAGCCCTAAAAAGTCACTTAAGCAACTTCAACTTTCTGGCGATGCATTGGCTAACAAAGAAGGTATTGCATTTATTGCTCCTGACTACAGAAAAGCTTCTGG
>JAYEFI010000172.1:0-19878 GCA_034658615.1 Campylobacterota bacterium | reverse complement strand
GAATGCTCTATAATGTCATTGATATACAAAATATATTACCACACCGATACCCTTTTCTTTTAGTCGATAGAATCATGACTCTCGAAGAGGGAAAATATATTGAAGGTTACAAAAATGTATCTATCTCTGAACCTGTATTTCAAGGTCACTTTCCAGACCATCCTATCTATCCAGGTGTAATGATTATAGAAGGTATGGCACAAGCTGGTGGTGTACTTGCCTTTAAAAGTATGAGTGAAGAAGATCAAAAAAATGCTGAAAATAAAGTTGTTTATTTTATGAGTATTGACAAAGCAAAATTTAGGTCCCCCGTAACACCTGGTGACAAACTAGTCTATAAAATTGATGTCATAAAAAACAAAGGTGCAGTTTGGCAATTAGATGCTAAAGCCTACGTAGATGATAAAGTCGTAGCACAAGCAGAACTCAAAGCTATGATTGTTGATAAATAGGAACGTATAACATGTCTCAAATACATAGTTCTGCAATCATAGAAGATGGTGCCAAACTTGGTAACAATGTTTCTGTTGGACCCTTTGCATATATTGGTGCACAAGTGAGTATTGGTGACAATACAACTGTCGCATCACATGCAGTCATAGAAGGTAAAACAACCATTGGTAAAAACAATCGTATCTTCTCTCATGCTGCCATAGGTACTATTCCTCAAGATTTAAAGTTCAATGGTGAAGATGTAGAACTCATTATTGGCGACAACAATACCATAAGAGAATTTACCTTACTAAACCCTGGAACCAAAGGTGGTGGTGCCATTACAAAAATGGGAAACAACAACCTTCTTATGGGCTATGTTCACTTAGGACATGATGTCATTATGGGTGATAACTGCATCTTAGCCAATGCGGCAACACTGGCTGGGCATGTTGAACTTGGAGACCATGTTGTCATTGGTGGACTTACCCCTGTACATCAATTTGTCCATATAGGTGACTATGCCATGATAGGTGGTGCATCTGCTGTAACACAAGACATACCTCCGTATTGTCTTGCAGAAGGAAACCGTGCACGTGTTAGAGGTCTCAACTTAACTGGCCTACGTAGAAACATGGAAAGAGCAGATATAAATGAACTAAAATCCGTCTATAAACATATATTTGAACAAGGTAAACCTATGCAAGAGGTTGCCAAAGAGATTTTAGAGACAACAAATTCAGAAAAAATTAAAAACTTTTGTACCTTTATAGTTGCATCAAAACGAGGTATACCATTTATGAGAAATAGCAAGAAAGAGGATGTATGATGATAGACGAAAAAGCATGTAGCTTTTGTGAAACTTTGGAGAGTTCTAAGAACCCTCTTATAGCCGGTGAAAATGCGTATATTTGCTCCAACTGTGTTGTCTCCGCATATAAAATTCTTTTTGGTGAAGAAGAAGTGGAAGAACAAGAAATTGACTTAGGTGTACAAACACTTTACACACCTAAGGAGATGAATGCTCTATTATCTGACTATGTTATAGGTCAAGATACTGCTAAAAAAACACTTTCTGTTGCTGTCTATAACCACTATAAACGTCTTTTTAAAAACGCTAGTGAAGATGATGAAATACAAATTGCCAAATCTAACGTACTTCTTGTTGGTCCTACAGGTTCAGGTAAAACACTTTTGGCACAAAGTATCGCTAGGTTTTTAAATGTACCAATTGCTATTGCAGATGCAACAAACCTAACGGAAGCTGGTTATGTAGGAGAAGATGTTGAAAATATTTTAACAAAACTACTCATGGCAGCAGATGGCGAACCTAAACGTGCAGAACAAGGCATTATTTTTATAGATGAAATAGATAAAATTGCTCGTATGGGTGAAAACCGTTCTATTACACGTGATGTCTCTGGTGAAGGTGTCCAACAAGCACTGCTAAAACTCATAGAAGGTTCTGTTGTAAACATACCACCAAAAGGTGGACGTAAACACCCTAACCAAGATTTCATACAAATTGACACATCAAATATTCTCTTTATCTGTGGAGGAGCATTTGATGGTCTTAATGATATTATTAAAAAAAGAACAGGTTCAAATACTTTAGGTTTTGGTCAAACAAAACGTTCAAAAAAAGAAGAGGAAAACCTCATTCATCTTGTCGAATCAGATGATTTAGTGAGTTTTGGACTTATCCCTGAACTCATTGGTCGTTTACATGTACTTGCGACGCTAGGTGAAATTACTGAAAGTGATATGGTGCGTATTCTAGTAGAACCTAAAAATTCACTTCTTAAACAGTATCAAAAACTTTTTTCTGTAGATGATGTAAAACTCACATTTGATGAAGATGCACTTTTGGCTATAGCAAAAAAAGCCATAGAAAGAAAAACTGGTGCTAGAGGACTTCGATCTATACTTGAAGAGGTGCTTCTAGACATCATGTATGAGCTTCCAGAACTAGCAGGATATGAAGTTGTCATTACCGTTGATGTTGTTGAACATAATGCAACACCACTCTATATAAAAAATAAAAAAACAGCATAAGTAAAGAAGGATTAGTAAAATGTTTAAAAGATTATTAGGAATATTTTCCAATGACTTGGCAATTGATTTAGGTACAGCCAATACACTTGTACTTGTTAAAGGTCAAGGTATTAGTATCAACGAACCTTCAGTTGTTGCCATTCAGTATGATAAACATGGTCAACAACGTATTTTAGCTGTGGGACAAGAAGCAAAAGACATGGTAGGTAAAACCCCTGGTAACATTAAGGCAATACGCCCCATGAAAGACGGTGTCATTGCAGACTTTGAAGTCACTGAAATGATGATTCGTTATTTTATAGAAAAAGCACACAAAAGAAAAGGCTTTTTCTCTCCTCGTATTATTATTTGTGTACCGTATGGTCTTACACAAGTAGAAAGACGTGCAGTAAAAGACTCTGCTGAAAATGCTGGCGCTAGATATGTTTATCTTATTGAAGAACCTATGGCAGCTGCTATTGGTGCAGGCGTACCAGTAAAAGACCCAAATGGTAACCTTGTTGTCGATATAGGGGGTGGAACCACAGAAATTGGAGTTACTTCACTTGGTGGTCTTGTTATTTCAAAATCTATTCGTGTAGCTGGTGACAATATTGATCAATCCATTGTAGATTACGTAAAAAGAAATTTCAACCTTCTCATTGGAGAAAGAATTGCTGAAGATCTTAAAATAAAAATTGGTACTGCTATCCCACTAGAAGAAGAATTAGTCACTACTGTACGTGGTAGAGACCAAGTAGAGGGTAGTCTCGCTTCCATGAGTATTACGTCAGAACATATGAGAATTGCTATGGCAGACTCTCTTGAATCAATCGCACAAGCTTTACAAGAGGTACTGGAACAAACACCTCCGGAACTTGCAGGAGATATTGTGGAAAATGGTATTGTACTTACAGGTGGTGGTGCACTTATAAGGGGACTAGATAAATACCTTTCAGATATTGTCAAACTACCTGTCTTTATAGCTGAAGACCCTCTACTTGCTGTTGCTCATGGAACAGGAAAAGCACTGAACGAATTAGATTTACTCCAGCAAATGGCTTATGAAGACTAGACTTGTCATTATTGTTATGCTGCTACTCATTGTTGCAGTTTTACTCACTAGAAATGATGATCGTATTACAGATACACTACTGAGTATTATCAATCCAATTAAGCAAAACTATAAAAATATTACAGATCAGTTAGAAGATAAAGGCCATTCTATTCTCTTTCAAAAAGAGTCCATAGAGAGACTTGACCGTGAAAACCTTATTTTACGTAAACGACTACTTGAACAAACACACTACATTCAACAAATTAAAAATATCTATACAGTACTACCTAAATTAAGTCGATTACCTATACATAATATTTCAATAGCTGAAACCATTTCTTATGTAAAACTAAATAGCTTTTCACAAATTATTTTAACCAAACCAAATCAAGTGAAAGAAAATGAACTCTATGGACTTATACAAGGTAAAGTGGTTGCAGGTATTGCACAAGTACACAATAATCAACTCTATGGATACTTGACATCAGATGACAAGTGCAGATTCTCTGTTTTTATTGGTAAAGATAATGCCCCTGGTATTGCTACGGGTACAGAAACAAACAAAATGCAAATTAAATTTATACCAAAATGGCACAAAATTCAAGTGGGAGATAAAGTCATTACATCAGGTCTAGATGACATCTTTTTTGCAGATATACCTGTTGGAGTAGTTACGAAAGTAGAAATACAAAGTTCATACAAAGTCGCCCACATACGTACCTATAGTGATACTTATCATCCAAAAACCTTTTTCCTTATTAACAATGCAAAAGCAACTATTGCAGAAGGTTTTGACTCTAATGCAACACGCCTTAAACCCTTTAAAGTCAATAAAATACTCAAAAAAGAACACAATATAACAAGTAGTACTTCTAATATAGAACATAATTACACACAACCACTAATATCGAGTATACCTTCAAGAGTTGACCAAACACAAGAAGAGATTATTGAGCCTGATGAAGTAAAGGAAGTAACACAGGTACCTATACGTAAAAAAAGTATTAAAAAGAAAAAGTCAGTTAGAATTAAAAAGAAAATCACTAAAAAACGTATCAAAAGAAAACCTAGATACACAAAACCTAAAACTAGAAAACCTAAAGCTAAGCCAAAGCCAAAAACAAATAGTTTAGACCTATTTTAAGGGGTTTTTGAGCCTCATTGACATATAATTACAAACTAAAAATAAAGGGTATTTTTTACTCTTAAAGGTGACCTTTCTATGCCAAAACGTAACGACATCAAAACTATTTTACTTATCGGGTCTGGTCCAATTGTCATAGGTCAAGCCTGTGAATTTGACTACTCTGGGACGCAAGCAGCCAAGACACTAAAAGAATTAGGATATAGGGTTGTACTTATCAATTCAAATCCTGCAACTATTATGACAGACCCTGAGTTTGCAGATAGAACTTACATTGAACCTATTACACCTGAAATAATCTCTAAAATTATCAAGCAAGAGAATGTAGATGCTATATTACCAACTATGGGTGGTCAAACAGCACTTAATGTTGCTATGGAACTTCATGAATCTGGTATGCTTAATGGTATAAAATTTTTAGGTGCAAACCCCGCAGCTATTAAAAAAGGTGAAGACCGCCAAGAGTTTAAGGAAGCCATGTTGAAAATTGGTATGGATTTACCTATTTCTCAATATGCTTACAATATGGAAGAGGCTCTTGAGGTAGCTAAAGAGATTGGTTTCCCATTAATCATTAGAGCTTCATTTACCATGGCGGGTGCTGGTTCTGGTGTAGCCTACAATATGGAAGAATACAAAGAGATTGTTCAAGGTGGGCTTGAAGCTTCACCTATAACAGAAATACTGATTGAAGAGTCTCTTTTGGGTTGGAAAGAGTATGAGATGGAAGTCATTCGTGACAAAGCAGATAATTGTATCATTATCTGCTCCATAGAGAACTTTGACCCTATGGGTGTACATACAGGTGATTCAATCACTATTGCTCCAGCACTCACTTTGACAGATAAAGAATACCAACACATGAGGGATGCTTCTTTCAAAATTTTACGTGAAGTTGGTGTTGACACTGGTGGTTCAAATGTGCAGTTTTCAATCAATCCAGATACAGGTCGCATGATTGTTATTGAGATGAATCCACGTGTCAGTCGCTCTTCTGCACTTGCATCTAAAGCTACAGGCTACCCTATTGCAAAAGTGGCAACACTTTTAGCTGTTGGCTTTACCTTAGATGAAATCACAAATGACATTACAGGTACACCTGCATCTTTTGAACCAGTCATAGACTATATTGTTACTAAACTACCTAGATTTACTTTTGAGAAATTTCCCCTTGCAAACTCTACGCTCACAACAGCAATGAAGTCTGTAGGTGAAGTCATGAGTATAGGACGTACATTTAAAGAGTCGTTCCAAAAAGCACTTTGTTCACTTGAGACTGGACTCATTGGGTTCAACCCAATAAAGTGTGATGGGGAAGAGTTAGTACGTGAAATCCGACGCTCAAATGAGAACCGTATGCTTTATGTATTTGAAGGTTTAAGACGTGGTATGAGCGTAGATGCCATCTTTGACCTATGTAAAATAGACCGATGGTTTTTATATCAACTTGAAGAGTTGGCACAAGTTGAAAAAGAGATGGATATTGCACTGCTTTCAGATGCCACACGGCTACGTGAAGTTAAATCTGATGGTTTTTCTGACCTTATGATAGCCGAAGTAATTAACAAAAAAGAGGGTCTTTCGCTTACAGAAAATGACATCTATAATGCCAGAGAGAAGATGTCTGTGAATTTAGAATACAATGAAGTAGATACTTGTTCTGCAGAGTTTAAGGCACTGACTCCTTATCTTTACTCGACTACCAACATCACTAAACTTCCTTCAACACCCCCTACTTCTAAATCTAAAGAGAAAAAAGTACTTGTTATTGGTGGTGGACCTAACCGTATTGGTCAAGGTATAGAGTTTGATTACTGTTGTGTTCATGCGGCATTTGCACTTAAGGACATGAATGTACAGTCTATTATGTACAACTGTAACCCAGAAACAGTCTCTACAGACTACGATACCTCAGATATTCTCTATTTTGAACCTATTGATTTTGAACATGTAAGAAATGTGATTGAACTTGAAAAACCTGATGGAGTGATTGTGCATTTTGGTGGACAAACTCCACTTAAGTTGGCTAAAAATCTTACGGCTATTGGTGCAAAAATTTCAGGAACAACCGCTAAAGTTATTGATCTAGCTGAAGATAGAGAACTTTTTTCTGACTTTATTGATGAACTTGGACTTAAGCAACCAGACAATGACACTGTAGTAGAAAAAGATGCTGCACTTGTTGTTGCAAACCGCATAGGATACCCTGTCCTTGTCCGTCCATCTTTTGTATTGGGTGGTCGTGGTATGAAAACTGTTTACTCAGATGATGAACTTAGACAATATATGGATGAAGCAGTAAGTGTTTCAAATGATGCACCTGTGCTTATAGATAAGTTCCTTGACAATGCTATAGAGCTAGATGTTGATGCCATTTGTGATGGAAAGGATGTCTATATAGGTTCAGTTATGCAGCATATTGAAGAGGCTGGTATACACTCTGGAGACTCTGCATGTTCACTGCCTCCAGTTTCTATCTCTGAAGCATTACAAGAAGAGGTCAAAGAGCAAACAGCTAAGATTGCTCTTGGGTTAGGTGTTGTTGGACTTATGAACATCCAATATGCCATACACAAAGGCGAAATCTATCTTATAGAAGTAAACCCTAGAGCCTCACGTACTGTACCATTTGTCTCAAAAGCTACGGGTGTCCCTTTAGCTAAAGTTGCCACTAGAGTTATGATACAAGGTGACTTAAAAGAATCTCTTAAATTCTATGATACATTTAATGTAGTGAACTTCGATAAAAAGATTATGGAGCCTAGACTTAAAGGACATGTTGCCGTCAAAGAAGCTGTTTTCCCTTTCAATAAATTACCAGGTTCAGACCTTATTTTGGGACCTGAAATGAAATCAACAGGTGAAGTAATGGGAATATCTGATAACTTTGGTATGTCTTTTGCTAAATCACAATTTGCATCTAAAAACAACATCCCGATGGAAGGTAAAATTTTTGTCTCACTCACAGATACAGATAAAGAGTCTGCTGGGGAAGTTGGAAAAATGTTTACAAATTTAGGCTTTGAAATAGTTGCCACATCAGGTA
The DNA here is from genome assembly GCA_034658615.1 of Campylobacterota bacterium. Lineage (GTDB taxonomy): Bacteria > Campylobacterota > Campylobacteria > Campylobacterales > Sulfurovaceae > Sulfurovum. Next base: position 12,165 of record JAYEFI010000172.1, on the reverse strand, counting down.
CACATAAAGCACTTGAGGAAGCTGGTGTTGCATCTACAAAAGTACTAAAGATAAGTGAAGGTCGTCCAAATATTGCAGACATGATTAAGAATGAAGAGATAGCCATTGCTATCAATACATCCAATAATTCATCAAGTAAAACCGATGCGAAGACTATTAGACAGTCTGTACTCTCTAACAATGTGGCTTACTTTACAACACTAGCCGCCGCAAAAGCAACTGCCATGGCAATTAAAGAGCTCAAAGAACAAGGTGGAGAGTTAGAAGCAAAAGCAATACAAGATTACTTGTCTTAATTCAATCGATATTGAAATAAAAAAGTAGCTTTTAAGTAAGCTTTATAGGGACAAATATATGTTAAATGACAAAGTCTTTCTTACTCAAACCGATACAACTATTGGCTTTGTCTCACAAAACGCAAATAAACTTACCCTTATCAAGAAACGTCCTGCCTATAAACATTATATTAAAGCAGTGAACTCACTGAAAACATTAAAAACCTTTACACGTATACCTTCTTATCATAAAAACCGTGTAAGACGTGCCAAGAAAACAACGTTTATCATGCCAAATTCTCTTTCTTACCGTGTTATAAAAGACAAACATCATCTGCTTCTTTTAAATCGCTTAAAATGGGCCTACACAACCTCTGCGAACCTTAGTAGTAAGTCTTATGATGAAGTCTTTGCAAGAGATGCTTCCGATATTGTTATAGAGCCCCTTAGCAACGTAAAGAATGCCTCAAAAATTTATAAACTAGGAAAAAAATATCACTTAAAAAGGATACGATAATGTCAATCATTTATCAAAATATAAATATAAAAATTGAGATAGAAGATTCTGAAATACCTTGGCTCAAAATTTTTACTAAAAAAAATTATAAAGAAATGAGTGAAGTACCTCAAAATGTCAAATTAGAAATTTATATGCTTCTTGATATTATAGAACTTGAAATGCTACACTACTTCCAACCTACCAAAATAAATATAGCCTCTTTCGGAAACTATGTTCCGCATGTACATTGGCATATTATGGCTCGATTTAAAACAGATAGTTACTATCCTGAGCCAATGTGGGGTAAAAAACAAAGGGAATCCCAGTTGTCTTTAGCTCCAATGACTCTTTTTTATAACAATATCGTAGAAAAGATAGAAAATTCATAGAATATTCTCAATCATAAATAACTTTTGATATACTTTCTAAACTACATTTAGGAGAAAATATGTCTGAATTAAAAAAATTTAAATTCATTAACAAAATTGAGGGAATCTCATTTCTAATATTACTTTTTATAGCAATGCCTATGAAGTATTATTTTGGTTATCCAATGGCAACAAAAATCGTTGGTATGTTACACGGATTATTGGTATTTGCATTTATCTATCAAATTATAGAAGCAAAGAAAGAAGCAAACTTTACATGGAAAGAGACAATAACCTATTCTATTCTTTCACTAATACCTTTTGGTTCATTCTATACAGATAAAGAATTAGCTAAAAAACTATAGTAATGTGGGGAAGGACCTCTAGCAATAGAAGGAATACATTTTGTATCCTTCCATCATTACATTATATTTATCTTATTATTTTGTAGGTGTATCACATTTCTTAGATAGTATACAAGCTGGGCAGAACTTAGTAAGTCCTGCTATAAGAGGTATTACACCTAAATAAAACCAATTATTTCCAGAATATATTGCATACGCAATAAGTGCCAATCCAATCACTATTCTAAATGGGCTACAAAAAGCCCTCATTTTATTGAAATCCATATTTTTCCTTTCTATTAAAGTTGAGGACCAGCAGAAGCAAAATCAAATTCACCACCATTGTCATCATAACGGTGGAAATTTTCTTTAAACATTCCTGCAAGTTTTCTAAGCATTGCATCATACTCACCCTTATCTTCCCAAGTACCTCTTGGGTTGAGTACAGCATTGTCTTTTACACCAGCAAGTGTCTTTGGTATTTGTAGATTAAACAATGGTAAAGTATCAAACTCTGCATCATTTATAGAGCCATTTAATATACCATCAATACATGCTCTTGTATCTTTAATACTCATACGTTTACCTATACCATACGGACCACCTGTCCAACCAGTATTTACAAGATATACATTTACCCTATGCTCATCAATCTTTTCACCAAGAAGTTTTGCATAAGCAGTTGGGTGAAGTGGTAAAAAAGCCTCACCAAAACATGCAGAAAAGGTAGCAACTGGTTCTGTAATACCACGTTCAGTACCCGCAACTTTTGCTGTATAACCTGATAAGAAATAGTACATTGCTTGTTCTTTAGTCAGTTTGGACACAGGAGGCAACACACCAAAAGCATCTGCCGATAAGAAAATAATATTATTTGGATGCCCAGCTTGTAAATCTTTCTTATGGTTTACAATGTGTTCTATAGGGTAAGAAACACGTGTGTTTTCTGTTTTTGAGCCATTTTCATAATCTACAGTACCATTATCGTCTGCAATAACATTTTCTAAAAGTGCATCTTTTTTAATCGCTCCAAATATTTCTGGCTCTGATTTAGCATCAAGATTAATCACTTTAGCATAACATCCGCCCTCAAAATTAAAGACACCATGATTATCCCAACCATGCTCATCATCACCAATGAGTGCACGTTTAGGATCAGTTGAAAGTGTCGTTTTTCCTGTACCTGAAAGTCCAAAGAATAGACATACATCGTTGTCATCTCCAACATTTGCAGAACAGTGCATAGAGAGTTTACCCTCTAAAGGTAACCAGTAGTTCATCATAGAAAAAATACCTTTTTTCATCTCACCACCGTACCATGTACCACCTATTATTGAAGTATTCTCCTCTACATTAAATAATACATATACATCAGAGTTCATTCCATGTTCTTTGTACTTTTCATTTACTGTCTTACAAGCATTATATACAGTAAATTCTGGTTCAAATTTTTCTAATTCTGATTCAGTAGGACGAATAAACATATTTTTAACAAAATGTGCTTGCCATGCCACTTCAGATATAAAACGAACAGAACGCTTAGATGCAGCAGAAGCGCCTGCATATACATCTGTTACATATATGTTTTTACCAGAGAGCTGTGTTAAAGTAAGGTCAAGCAACTCATCGTATATTTTTTTATCTATCTTAGCATTCACATCACCCCAAGCAATATTTTCATTAGATGGAGATTGGTCTACAAAATATTTATCTTTTGGACTTCGTCCAGTGAAGATACCTGTATCACACATTGCTGCACCTGTTGTAGAGATTTTACACTCTGCATTTTTTATTTCATGCTCTTGCAACTCATCATAACTTAGATTGTAATATACATCACCAATATTATTTAATCCTAAATTCTCAAGTCCGTTGGGCGTTTTGGTACTCATGGTATCCTCTTTTGTACTTATAATTTTCATGCTAAAGCATAAATCAAAAAATCTTAATTTCTTGATTTATAGTTTAATTATAACGTATCTAAATAATCAATTTAGATACGTTACTTCAATTTTCCTATTTGAAAATTGAAAGTAAAACACCTGCTGCAACAGCAGAACCAATAACACCTGCAACATTTGGTCCCATTGCATGCATCAGTAGTATATTTCCAGGCTTTTCATCTGAACCTACTTTAGATACAACCCTAGCTGACATTGGTACAGCTGAAACACCTGCTGCACCAATAAGTGGATTGATAGGATCTTTTGAAAATTTGTTCATAAGTTTAGCCATGAGTACACCTACTGCAGTACCTGCAGAAAAGGCAAGAAGACCAATAGCCATAATCCCCATAGTCTCTACTACCAAGAATTTATCCGCAGCCAATTTAGAGCCTACACCTAAACCAAGGAAAATAGTAACTACATTAATAAGTGAATTTTGCATAGTATCACTTAATCTATCTACAACACCAGATTCTTTAGCAAAGTTACCAAAAGCAAAGGCACCAATCAATGGAGCAGATTCAGGTAAGATAAGCATAGTCAGCATAATGACAACAATAGGAAATACGAGTTTCTCTTTAGAGTTAACTTTTCTTTGTACCTTCATTTTAATCTGTCTCTCTTCTTTTGTTGTCAAGAGCTTCATTATTGGAGGTTGAATTACAGGTACAAGTGCCATATATGAATAAGCAGCTACGGCTATAGCACCTAACATTTCAGGGGCAAGTCTATTTGCAATAAAAATCGATGTTGGACCATCAGCACCACCAATAATAGAGATAGCTGAAGCTTCTTGTAAAGAGAAACCAATAGCAACAGCTCCAATAAGTGAACCAAAGATACCAAATTGTGCTGCTCCACCTAGAATTGCTGTCTTAGGGTTAGCTAATAATGGACCAAAGTCTGTCATTGCACCTACACCCATAAAGATGAGTAGAGGAAAAAATTCATTGGCAATACCCATATTATAAATAATACCAAGCATTCCATGTTCACCACCCATGTTTGCCAATGGAATATTGGCCAAAAGTCCACCAAACGCAATAGGTATAAGTAAAAGTGGTTCAAAATTCTTTGCAACTGCAAGATAGAAGAGTACAAATACAATAAGAATCATAATAATACGACCAAGAGATGACTCAAAAGCAGTCATAAGTCTTTCATCTTCAGATTTAGGTTCAGCTGTCATCTCTCCATCATCTAAGTTAATGATAGCACTAATACCTGTCGTTTGCCAAAAACTATTCATAAGTTCTGAAAGTGATTTAGACTCATATTCTTTTTGCTCAACTTTTGATTCCTCAGAGACAGTAGAAGCTGAAGCTTGTACTAAAGAAGTTGATGCAAAAAAAGCCATCAACAAGGAGATAAATATCTGTTTAAAACTCATGGATTACTCCATTGTGGCTAAAAGTTGTTGATCAGCAACAGCATCATTTACATTGACATTAATAGTTGCAACTTTTCCGTCTTTTGGTGCTACAATGTCAATTTCCATTTTCATCGCTTCAAGAATCATAATTTTATCACCCTCTTTGACCATGTCACCTGGGCTTACCAAAACTTTCCATACATTACCTGGTGTCTCAGAATTAATATTTACCGCACCTGCACTACCCGAAGGTACAGCAGTTTCAGCCATTTGTGCAACTGGAGCTACTTGAATATCTCCTTCACCTTCTGCAACTTGCACACTATATTGTTTACCATCTACTACTACTGTATAATTTCCTGCCATTTCTTCATCTCCACTACAATTATTTTTACCTTTTCTAATCATGAGAGGGCCTTCACCCTTCAAGAACGCAATACCTTTTTGATCACAAGCACCTGCTATGAAAATATTTTCATCAGACACTTCTAGTCCTTCTTCTTCTAACACTTTTGTCCAGTGAGCAATAGATTTAGTATCATCTCTATCTGCAATATCTAAAGGGTTTTCAGTTGTTGGGTCTAATTTAAGTTTTTGAGATGCAAATTCAATAATCTCTTTATCGGGCTGCACAGGTGTCTTACCAAAGTAACCAAGAACCATACGTCCATATCCTGGAGCTATCTGTTTCCATGGTCCAAACATCACATTTGCGTAGGCTTGTTGCCAATAAAATTGGCTTACTGGTGTTACAGACGTACCATATCCACCACGTTCTACCACTTCTTTCATTGCTGCAATGACTTCATCAAACTTCTCTAGGTCACCCGAATCTCTCATCATCTGAGTATTTGCAGTTAATGCACCACCAGGCATAGGAGAGAATGGTATAAGAGGAGAAACTTGTGTCGCTTCAGGTGGAATCATATATTCAGCAAGACACTCTTTTACTCTCTCTTCATATTTAAGTACTTTATCTAACTTTAAATTACCAAGATTATACTCTGTACCTTTTGTTGCATGAAGCATAGTCAAAATATCTGGTTGTGATGTACCTCCAGATACGGGTGAAGCTGCTAAGTCTATACCATTAGCTCCAGCATCAAGTGCTGCAAGATATGCTGCTACAGAAACACCTGCTGTTTCATGTGTATGTAGTCTTAAGTGCGTTGAGTCACCTAAAAGTTTTCTAGCCATCGCAATAGTCTCATACACTTTATGAGGATTCGCTGTACCCGATGCATCTTTAAAACAAACAGAATCAAAGTCAATACCTGAATCTAAAATACTTCTAAGCGTTTGCTCATAAAAATTAACATCATGTGCACCTTTACATCCTGGAGGTAGGTCCATCATAGTCACAACAACTTCATGGTTAAGACCATGTTTTCTAATCATTTCAGCAGAGAATGCAAGATTATTTACATCATTAAGTGCATCAAAGTTACGTACTGTCGTAGTACCATGTTTTTTAAACATTTTTGCAAATAAGTCAATCATTTCACGTGAACCTGTGTCAAGCATAACAGTATTTATACCACGAGAAAGTACCTGAAGGTTTGCATCTGGTCCAACTATTTCTCTAAAACCATCCATCATGTCAAATGCATTTTCTTGTAAGTAGAAATAGAGTGATTGGAATCTTGCCCCACCACCAAACTCAAAGTGATTTATCCCTGCATTTTTCGCTGCTTCAACTGCAGGAAAAAAGTCATCCATAAGAACACGACCACCAAAAACAGATTGAAATCCGTCTCTGAACGTTGTATCCATTATATCAATGTATTTTTTTGCCATTTACGATACCTTATTTTGATTATTTTTTTCGAAATTCTGTGACAGCTGCAATAATTGCTGCTATTCGTTGCGACTCGTCACCATCAGCCGAAGTTGTTGATGTAGCTTCTGGTTCAACATCTGGAAAAAATTTTCCAATTATCATTGCCTGTAACTTCACTACTTGTACTAGTACTAAAAGAAAGAGAAAAACAACACTCATCCCCAATACCATAAACTTCATACTTTCGCCTATAAGATTTACATCTTCCATATTGTCTCACTTTTATATGTAATGCAAAATTTTAAAATATTTTTGCTTGATAGCAGATAAAAAGGAAGTGTTATCTTCTTTTTCTTCTACGATTGTTATTACGAGTAACCTTTTTTTCTGCCGAGTATCCTTGCATCATCTCATCAACAGTGTCTTGATCAAAACCTATTTGTGACCCAATATTTTGTTGTTCTTGGGCGATAAGTCTAGACATAAGTTTCTCTAAAAGTTTCTCTTTATCCATCTCTCCCATATAAGCGAGCATCTCATTTGCATCATTGTGTATATGAATATCTCTTATCTGTTCTGCCAGATACTCTTTACCTGACTCATCAAGTCCTTCTCCACCTTGTAAAGTAGCTAAACGCATCTCTGCACCAACCTCTTTTTGTATACGCTGAAGTTCTCTAAACTCTTCTGTCGTTACTAGAGTAATTGCCTGACCACTTTTCCCAGCACGACCGGTACGACCTATACGATGTACGTAAGATTGAGGATCAAAAGGTATATGAAAATTAAACACATGTGTCACATCTTTAACATCAAGTCCACGTGCTGCTACATCTGTGGCTACCATAATCTTTGTTTGTCCACGTCTATAGTCTTTTATCACTGCTTCTCTGTCTCTTTGCTCCAAGTCACCATGTAAACCAGATGCAGAAAACCCAAGTGCTTGAAGATGCTCAGTGACTCTGTCAACTTCACGTTTCATACGACAAAAAACAATACATTTATTGGTTTCTTCTGTTTCAAGCAACTTCACAAGTGCTTCATCTCTTTGATTTTCATTGATCATATAATAACGCTGCTCTATCACATTATTGGTTGTCTCTTCATCTCCAACCACAGACAAAAATTCTGGTTTATATAAAATATCATTCGCCAGTTGTTTAATTGGTTCAGGCATTGTTGCAGAAAATAGTAATGTTTGACGATTTTGAGGAATATACTCAAATATCTCTTTTATCTCTTCTAAAAATCCCATATCTAGCATTTCATCTGCTTCATCAAGCACAACAATTTCAGGATTTAGAACATCGATTTTCCCTTTTTTGTAAAGGTCTTTGAGTCTTCCTGGAGTAGCTACGACTATCTGTACACCTTTATGTATGAGTGCAATTTGTCTACCATACCCAACACCACCATAGACTGTGAGTGTACGTATGCCTGCAAAACGACCTAAATGGTAAAGTTCATCTGCTACTTGTGTAGCCAGTTCTCTTGTAGGAGTAATCACTAAGGCTCTCTCTATTTCGCCTTTAGCCAATTTATCCATCATAGGCAATCCGAAGGCTGCCGTTTTTCCTGTACCTGTGTGTGCTTGTGCCACAAGGTCAGAACCCGAAGTAATAAGAGGTATGGCTTCCTCTTGAATAGGACTAGGTTCTTTAAAACCTGCAATTTTCACACCTTTTGCTATGTCTTTGTGAAAATCAAACTCTGTAAATTTCATATTTTGCCTTTGGACAAACTTTGGAGATTTCTCCCAAGTCTACCCTTACGTTAATTTGTTCAAAAATTATTTTGAACTTAATAGAAGCTCTCTTAAGAGATTCTATAAATTCAATATATTATATCACCATCAATAATATTATGCCAAAAACAATACGATATATCCCAAATGGTACAAAGGAAAACTTTTGAATAAAGTGTAAGAATACTTTCACTGTAATATATGCCACAACAAATGCTACAACAAACCCTACGGCAAAAGCAAGCCAATCAACCCCTATAAATTCATTATAGTGTTTCAATAAATCATATCCAGATACTGCGCCCATCACAGGAATTGCTAAAAGAAATGAAAAATCTGAAGATGCTTTTCTATCTAGTCCTACAAGCATACCACCAATAATAGTAGCACCTGCTCTACTTGTCCCTGGTATAAAAGAAAAAAGCTGTGCAAAACCTATCCATAAAGCTTGTCTATATGTTGTCTCTTCAACATTATTAATATGATGTGGTTGTTCTTTATAAAAATGCTCAACTATTAAGAAAACAACCCCACCAATAATAAACATCCATGCCACAATTTCAACAGAGAAAAGTGATTTTATTTCATCCTTGAAAATAAACCCTACAATAGCTAAAGGTATAAATGCTGCTATAAGTTTCTTCCATAAATCAATTTTTTCAAAGGTAATTTTTTCTTTATAAATAATCATAACAGCTAAGATAGCTGCAAATTGAATAATCACTTCATATGCTTTAATTGCTGCATCTTGGGGTAATCCTAAAAATTCAGAAGCAACAATCATATGCCCCGTAGAAGAGATAGGTAAAAACTCTGTAAAACCTTCGATAATTCCTATAATTATGGCTTGAAAGATATCCAAATATTTTCCTTATATCATTGAGCTAAAGTAACCGTTGTTATCTTTTGCATCTTTAGACAACAGCATTTTAGGTGTGCCACTGTCTACTACAATTCCATTTTCTAACACATAAATAAACGATGCACTTTTAATGGTGCTAAGCCTATGTGCAATGGTAATCACTGTTTTCTTTTCTAAAAAAGGTTGCAATGCATCAAAGAGTTTAACCTCTGTATGTACATCTAGTGCGGAAGTAGATTCATCAAAAATAACCACTTTAGGGTCACTTAAAATCATTCTAGCAATGGCAACTCTTTGCCTTTGTCCTCCACTAAGCTTAATACCGTCTTTTCCAACAAGTGTATTGAGCCCTAAATCCAAACGTTCTATAACATCATCGAGTTGTGCAATCTTCAATGCTTGTTGCACCTTATCATCACTATACTCTTTGCCTAACGTTAGATTGAATAACATTGTATCATTAAAAAGTTTAGGATGTTGCAAGATTAGGTGAATATGTTCTCTTATGGTAGAAAGTTTCAAGTTTTTGCTTGAAACACCTCCATAGAGTATCTCTCCTGTATCTAGTGGATAAAAGCCCACAAGTATGTTTGAAAGTGTAGTCTTTCCAGAACCACTAGCACCTACTATAGCCACTTTAGAGCCTTGCTTGATATGCATATTAATATTTGTTAATATATCTTTATTTTCCTGATAGGCAAAGGAGAGTTTATTGATCTCTATATCTATAGCATGTTTGTTCGAAAATGGGTTTTCTTTCTCTTGCACTTCTGGCTCTTGTTCCATCTCATAGATACTGTCTATACGCCTACAAGCTGCCTTGGCTGTAGAAAGTACATATTGAAAGTTGATGATGTCTTGTATGGGAGTGACCATCACCCAAAGGTATGAAAACACTGCAAGCATCAGTCCCACAGAAAGGTCAGAGTATGCCACTGCCAAGATACTAACCGCCCTAAACACCTCATACCCTCCCAGAAATACTAGGTACGAATATTTTAAAGCCCTGTCACTCTTGTAGCCATAGTTTACCGCGTTCGTACGTAGCTCATCTGCTTTTATGCGACTCTCTTCAAAAAAGTACTCTTCTTTGTTTGCCGCACGTATCTGATGGAAGAGTTCAAGTGTTTCCGTGAGTGTAGACTGAAACATCTCCACTGCTTTGTTTTCTTCCTTTTTCAATTCACCTATGTTTCTAGCAAGCTTCACAGTAAAGAGTATAACTAATGGGTTCGTAATGAGTATAAATATAGCCAACTGCCAGTGGATCCATAACAAAATAAAAGCAGAAAAGAAGAGCATAAGCACAGCCACGATAAGTTTAGAGATAGTAGAAGAAACAAAACCGTCTATGGTTTCTACATCTGTCACAAGCTTAGAGGTCACCGCCCCTACCCTCATCATCTCATACTCTTTTAGTGAGACACGCTTTAAATGACTAAGTAAAGACTCTCTCATTTTATAAGTAATATTTTTTGATATGGAAACAAATACTTTAGTCTGCAGTATCGATAATAGCGTACTTGCGACGCGAAGTACAATAATAATAACTAAAATAAAAAGTACATAGCCTTTGACATCTGAAGTAAAGATATTATCACTTATGAAAGAGATAAATCCATGCTCTTTACCTAAAAGTAACTCATCTACAAGTATAGGGATAAAAAGAGGAATGAGCACCACAAGAAGCGTAGCAATAATAGCTATAATATTACCATAGATAACTTCTTTTCTATGGGTTAGAAGTTGTTTTAGTATGCCTTTTATGGTACAGGTAGATTTCAAAGATACTCCTAGACTATTATAAATTTCATTAACCATACTACACTAAACTGGGAGCTTTAAGTGGAGATAAATAATTCATTCCCCACTCCTCTTAATAACCCCATAAACAGCAGGTTGTGATATACCCAATACTTTAGCAATCATATGCTGAGAATACCCTTTCTCTATCGCTTTAAGTATCTGTTTATTTCGTTTTTTTATATCTTTTATAGACTCAAACATCTTTACTAGGTCTTTTTCTTTAGGCTTATTATCCACATTAGCTGTACCTACTAGACTTGATGCAGTTTTTAGTTCTTGAAGTAGTGTTATATCTACAGGATTAGTTAAGAAAGCTTCAATGGCTTCATTATCTTCTTTATATTTTTCTACTATCCAAGAGTGTTGTAAACATTCTGGTATTTCCTTGTAGTCTAAAAAGTAATGATATGAGCTATAAGGGTACTCGCCCATATCTTGCACCATCTTTGCTTTGAGTGGGTTTTGTTCTATGTAGCACATAAGGGTATAAAGGTAAGCATCATCTGTCACGTACCATGATTTAAAGCGTCCTTGCCACAGATGTCCTACTCTTTTATATTTTTTATTGAAGTAGATGGAGTAGTTCATGTTAAGTTGTCTCATAAACTTAGAAAGATTCTCTTGTCTTATTTCTATGAGTAAGTGGTAGTGGTTAGACATCAAACAGTAGTTATGCAAAGTAATACCAAAACGCTTCATATAAAAGCACATCAGTTCTTCAAAGTATTCATAATCAGAAGCTTCTTTAAAGATGACTCTTTGCTCTACACCTCTATTGATGATATGATAATACCCCGCTATCTCTATTCTTGGTCGTCTTGGCATATGTATTCCTTGGTAAAAGTATAGCGTAAAGGTTATTGTATTATCATTATCACCTGACCCCTTTACCTCGTATGTTATAGTGAACTTTGCATTTGGAAGCGGAGACTTTAGTCCCGCAGTCCCATGAAGTGGGACATTTTTGTATTATGGGTTTATTGACATGGGTTATTTTAGCTTGTTTTGCTTTGGGGTGGGAATTAAGTTATCATTATCATCCGAACATTCCTCCTGAAAGTTTGATTAAAAACCCACTATTTTTCCCTTATTTCATAAATTCTATCTCCTTGTATCATTCCCCAGATAACTCTGACTAAATTTCTACCTAAGGAGCGTATAGCTTGTTG
>JAYEFI010000171.1:0-1607 GCA_034658615.1 Campylobacterota bacterium | reverse complement strand
TACTCCTGTAGTTTTTGATACCTTTTAACATCATTAAAAAAAAGTCTTTCATATTTAACGAAGAAAATTGATTCTTCTTATAGGCGTAGAGTGCTGATGCCACATAGCCTAGTGAACCAAACAGCCTGTAAAACATGGCACCTTTTGCTTGTATAAGTGCCATATTGCCATAATTACTTCCTGAACTCTCTAAAGGATGGATAACTATAGGTATCGGCACATACAAAACTTTTAAACTTTTACCTAATGCATCAGATAAAAATATCACTTCTTCCCCTGTTGGGAACTCTGCCCCTAAACCAAAATTCTCATCAAAATTCAAATGATGACCTTTTATTACTTCTGACCTCAATGCGATTTCAACAGAACAAACACGCATAATACTTTTTTTATTATGCCAAAACGTATCTTTTTTATAATTACTAAAAGGCTCACCATCAGGTGAAATAACCTGAAAAGTAATAATGTCTGCACTAGGGTTCTCCTTAAAAGCCGTCAAGACAGTATCTTTTAAATCTTCTATATATTCTAAATCATCATCACTTATAAGGCATATATCTGCATGACTTTTTTCTAGTGCATGGTTTCTACTTTTAGAGAGTCCTCTCTCATTATAATTATAAACAGCATCACCTACGTAAGGCTCATTCGTATATTGATTAACAACAAGTATATTCTCTTTTAAGGTATTGTCTTTAGTAAAAAATTTTCCATTCATGGTTGAAATAAGTATTTGGAATGTCATAATTTTGCCTTTACCACATAGTAAGCTTTAAGTATTCCAAAGGAAGCGACAGGCAAGAGCATAGCCACTAAAGGCATACGATGCCTCGCAGCACCTGGTATATAAAACTCCCACACTGAAAACAATATAGCACTCACAATAAAAATCAATAGATATATTTTTGATACTTTAAACCCTGCATATATTGCACTCACATATACCACAATAGAAAACAGTGCGTCTACAAAAATAGAAAGAAAACTCAATGGGTTATGTGTATGTAGTATAGCAAATGGAGAAAGTAAAAACTGTAATGTCAACAATGGAATATCTTTTAGTACATCTAAATAAGAGTGCCACTCTACTCGCCCATAAGAGAGTAACTCATAGGTATCTATTAACTCTCCTCTAAGATACGAAAAATATTCTGGTGTAAATTTATATGAAAATACCATAGAATAAAGTAAAGGAATAAGAATAATACTAATTAAAAGTGATCCATATTTTAGATACATATTTTTTTGAAACATCGCAGCAAAAAGCACCACAATGACCATAAATTGAGGACGACCCATGATCAACAGTATCGCTCCTAAAATAATCGTCACGCTTCCTTTATTGGTATAATATTTATTCACTAACCCATAAACCAATATAGAAAACCCTAATAAAATGAAAAATTCACGTAAAGGTATAGGGATATACAGTAAAAATGCTGGATATAGTAAAACCAATACTAAAAATATATACATCCCGTAAGATTTATCATATCCATTATGCTCTAAAACAATTTGCCATGACTTCCATAAGATCATCATAGCTAACAAAAAACTAAAAATTTGAAAAGTTATAAATATTTCAAGTTTAAAGAGCGAGAGTATGC
>JAYEFI010000170.1:0-1617 GCA_034658615.1 Campylobacterota bacterium | reverse complement strand
ACAAAAGCTGTAAATGTTGTGAGTATCACCTATTATTAGAGGTCCCCTTATATTAAATTAAACAAAGTATAATTACCACAATTATACACAGGAGCATTTTATGGCAATTAACACAGTAGAAGATTTTAAAGCATTGGTAACAGACGTTACTTCACAAACGGGCTATAAAGAGCCTATAGCATTTGGTATCGCTAGGGTTGACCGTGGTCAAAAAAATGCAGAAAAAATACTTCAAGCAAGTTTTGGGCTCATTAACTGGAATGAAAATTTTGGTTCAGCAGCAGTATTTATAAAGTCTCTTCAAGATGCAAATTGTGACGTATGTTTTACAGATTCTGAGTTTGTTGCAACGATTAATGAAAAATTTATTAAGTCTGCATTGGCTTACTTTGCACCTTATGTTTCAGAAGCTACAGGTGATGCACACAAAAACATACAAGTGATTAAAACACTTTCAAACATGAAAGATATGGCTAGAGATTTTAGAATTGTATTTTTGTTTGAAGATGCAAATGCACAGTCTGTTGAAGCGGCATATTTAAAACTTTATGCACTTTCTCAAAGTAAAGCAGCACTGAGAAAAGTCAATCTAAATGGTGTGTTTGGCATACTTTCTAACGTAGCATGGGTAGGAAATACTCCCTATGAACTTGACTACCTAAGAGACAATGAAATAGAGATGAAACTTAATGGTACATACCCAGCAGTAGACTCCGTAGATAAATTCCCAAGATTTTTACAGCACATTATACCTGCAGACAATACACGTATTTTAGAAACATCTAAAGTAAGAATGGGTGCACAACTTGCAGCTGGAACTACAGTGATGCCAGGTGCATCTTACATCAACTTCAATGCTGGTACACTAGGACCAGTGATGGTTGAAGGACGTATTTCATCTTCTGCTATTGTTGGTGCGGGTTCAGACGTGGGTGGAGGAGCAAGTATACTGGGTGTACTAAGTGGTACGGATGGTAATCCTATCAGCATTGGTGAGAACACACTTCTAGGAGCTAACTCTACATGTGGTATACCTCTAGGTGATGCGTGTATTATTGATGGTGGTGTAGCTATATTTGCAGGTACTAAAGTAAAAGTACACCCAGATGAGCTTGCTAAAATTTTAGAAGCAAACCCAGAAACAAGTTTAGAATCTAAAACAACATTTAGAGCAGACGCTTTCCAAGGACTAAACGGTCTTCACTTTAGACAAGATTCTACTACAGGTGAAGTGATAGTGAAAAGAAGTGTAAGAGAAGTAGTACTGAACGCTGATTTACATTAAGATTTAATTAATTGATTTATTTGCTTTTCTTTCAGTATGTAGTGTGGCATTGTTATCCTCTTACTTTTCTAGAAAAGTAAGCAAAAGTCGTCGTGGCTCTCGAAACGCGACATATTTTTTGCAAGTGTGCAAAAAATATTGCTTTCAAGGGCGTTCGCCACGACATTATTGAATATATTAAGAAGGAATGATATGCGTGTAGATAAATGGCTCAGTGCTGTAAACGTTGTAAAACGTCGTACCATTGCAACAGATATGTTAAAGTCTGGGGTAGTAAACATAAATGACATGAAAGCCAAAGCTTCTAAAGATGTGAAGATTGGTGATAAAAT
>JAYEFI010000169.1:0-1641 GCA_034658615.1 Campylobacterota bacterium | reverse complement strand
AAATTTAAGAATAATTACAACAGCAATTGCAAATCCACCATCATGTGAGATGGAAAGTGAAGAAGATTGAATACGATGTATCTCTTGAGCCTTTTTAGAGAGTAAAAATTCTGGTGCACCTTTACTATTTTTTGAGATGATAATATCATGAAAAGAGAGCTCTTTTCCAATACCGCATCCGAGAGCCTTTGCAATGGCTTCTTTTGCTGCCCAAAATCCTGCAATAGAATGACTTTTTTTTAAAATTCCAATCTCTTGCGTAGTAAGAAATTTATGTTTAAATTTCTCACCAAATTTATCTAATGATTTTTCAATTCTATTGATTTGTATAATATCTGTACCTAAATGCATGAAAGGAGTATACCATATTTCAGCCTACATGGCTACGCGTTGCTCCGACCATTTCGGTTTCGACACTAAAAATATGAAACTATTCATATTTTCTTAACGTGTCTCACATCCATTCCACAACTTTAGATACTTCGTTGGCGACAAAACATTTGAGATTGGTTTTTTCTAAAGGGGTATTTGGTATAACAGCTTTTTTAAAACCTTGTGTTTCTATCTCTTTAAGCCTTTGAGTGAGTCCTGAGACTTCTCGTATCTCTCCTGTGAGACTTACTTCACCTAAAAATAAGGTCTCACTACTAAGCTCTCTGTCACGGTAAGAACTTAGTATGGCTGCAATGATGGCTAAGTCAGCAGAGGGTTCATTGACTTTAATGCCTCCAGAGATATTGATAAATACATCATAGGTACCAAGGGGTAAATCTAATTTTTTCTCAAGTAGTGCTAAGAGCATACCTAGTCGGTTATTGTCAAAGCCAGTAGAGCTTCTTTTGGCATGACCATAAGACTCCGACACTAGTGCCTGCACTTCAACAATAATAGGGCGAGACCCCTCCATAATCACCGTAAGTGCTGATCCAGATTGAAGCTTTTCTTTATTAAAAAATCTTCCAGCCATTGTTTTGGCATCATTTAAACCCTCTTTATTCATCTCAAATATACCAACTTCATTTGTAGCACCAAAACGGTTTTTAAAGCCTCTTAAGAGTCTAAGGTCTGAGTTGGTGTCTCCCTCAAAGTACAAAACCGTGTCAACCATATGTTCTAGTACTCTTGGCCCTGCAATGGAGCCATCTTTAGTGATGTGTCCTATGATGAAAATAGGAATGTGTAGAGACTTAGCGATACGCATAAGATCAAAAGTAATGGTACGCACTTGGGTTACCGAACCTGGTGCAGAGGGTGTCTCTTCTGAGTAGAGTGTTTGTATTGAGTCAATGACAATGAGTTCATAGTCTTGATTAGATATTTCAGAAATAACCGAGGAAAGGTTTATCTCTGAGAGTAAATAGAGATTGTCATGATTGGCTTCTAGTCGATTGGCACGTAACTTTATTTGACCTGCTGACTCTTCACCAGAGACATAGAGTACTTTTTGTTTTTTACGTGCTAAGTTTCCAGCTATTTTAAGCAGAAGTGTAGACTTTCCTACACCAGGGCTTCCACCTATAAGTGTCAGTGAACCAGGCACTATACCCCCACCTAAGACAAGGTCTAGCTCTATGCTCCCTGAAGTAAAACGTGTAATGTTGTCTTGTGATACTTGTGTAATGGGTATGGCTTTAGCCTTTG
>JAYEFI010000168.1:0-7221 GCA_034658615.1 Campylobacterota bacterium | reverse complement strand
AAAAGGTTGAACCATAATGAGTGAAAGTAAAGATTTTTTACGTACCATCGTAGAGAAGGATTTAGCGTCAGGTAAGTATAAAGAAATTACAACTAGGTTTCCTCCTGAACCTAATGGGTTTCCACACATTGGACATGCTAAGTCTATCTGTATTAATTTTGGTATTGCCAATGATTATAAGGGGCATTGTAACCTTAGGATGGATGACACCAACCCTACCACTGAAGACACGGCATATGTTGAGGCACTTAAAGATGCTGTAGAGTGGCTTGGTTTTAACTGGGAGGGGAGTGTACGTTTTACTTCTGATTATTTTCCTGAACTCTATGCGTATGCAGTAGAGCTTATAAAGATGGGTAAGGCTTATGTGGATAGTGTCAATGAAGAAGAGATGAGAGAACTTCGTGGCACGGTGACAGAGGCAGGTAAACGTAGTCAGTATAGTAATCGTTCAGTAGAAGAAAACCTAGACCTGTTTGAACGCATGAAAAATGGTGAGTTTGAAAATGGTGAGCATGTGCTTCGTGCAAAAATAGACATGGGTGCTGCAAATATGAAAATGCGTGACCCACTGCTATACCGTATACGTCATGCCCATCATTTTAGAGCAGGCGATGCATGGTCGATTTACCCTATGTATGATTTTGCACACTGTTTGTCTGATTATATAGAGGGGATAACACACTCTATTTGTACTTTGGAGTTTGAAAATAACCGTGATATTTATGACTGGGTATTGGAGACACTTGGACTTGGAGAAAAAACACCAAGACCTTACCAGCATGAGTTTGCAAGGCTTGGCATAAACTATACCGTGATGAGTAAAAGAAAACTTTTAGAGTTGGTAGAAGCTGGCAAGGTAAATGGCTGGGATGACCCACGTTTGCCTACCATCGCAGGGTACAAAAGAAGAGGGTACACGCCAGAGTCAATTTTGAATTTTTGTGATGGCATAGGCATAGCAAAAGCAAATTCTATGGTAGATGTAGCACAGCTAGAATTTTCTATACGAGATGACCTAAATACGAAAGTACCACGTGTGATGTGTGTACTTGACCCACTCAAAGTTACCATAGAAAACTATGAAGGTACTGAGACACTTGATGCTGCATATTACCCAGATGATGTACCAAAAGAGGGTTCACGAAAACTACCTTTTTCTAAAGAGATTTACATAGAACGTGAAGATTTTAATGAGAATCCCCCAAAGGGCTACTTTCGTTTGACACCTGAACAGCCTGTACGTCTTAAACATGCCTATATCATTACCTGCAAGGAAGTTATAAAAGATGCCAACGGTAAGATAATAGAGATAAAAGCAGAGTATCATGCTAATTCTAAGAGTGGTGAAGATACCAGTGGTATCAAAGTGAAAAGTGCTATCCAGTGGGTGAGTGCAAAAGAGGCTAAAAAAGTGGAGATAAGACTTTACGATAGACTCTTTAAGGATGAAGCTCCTGAAGGTCTAGAAGACATTAATCCTGAGTCATTGAAAGTTATTGAAGATGCACTTATAGAACCTGCTGTCATCACAGACAAGCCTGATGTGAGGTTTCAGTTTGAAAGACAAGGGTATTTTTATGCTGATCCTGTAGACTATAGCGATGAAAACCCAGTGTTTAACAAAATAGTAGGACTTAAAGACTCTTGGGGGAAAAAGAAAAAACCAGAGAAAACAGTAGCCAAACCTCAAGCCAAAAAAGAACAGATAGATGGTGAAGTAGTAGCCATGAGTAAAGCAGAACAAGCACTCTTTAATAAGTATACAGTTGAGCTAAAATTAAATGACATGGTCGCTGACATTTTAGCTAGAGATGCACAACTCTCCTCATTTTATGAAGAGGCTTTAGATGCACTAGATAGTCCTGTAGGGTTAGCAAATATTATTACCAATGATGTAGCTAGAGAGCTAAAAGAAAAAGAAGTAAGTGCACTTAAGTTTAATGCAAAACAGATAGCCCAACTTGTACAGATGATAGATGATGAAATAATTTCGAGCAAGATAGCCAAACAGGTATTTGAAGAGATGGTAACCTCTGGGGAAAACCCTACACAAATAGTCGAAGCAAAAGGGCTCATACAGATAAGTGACCCTGCTAAAATAGCACCTATACTAGATGAAATCATTGCAAAAAACCCAGAGAATGTTGAGAAGTTTAAGGGCGGCAATACTAAGCTCTTAGGCTTTTTTGTTGGGCAAGTGTTAAAAGCCACAGGGGGAAAAGCAAACCCTCAAGTGGTAAATAAGCTTGTGACAGAGACGTTAAAATAAAATTATAAAAGGAAAATCTGATGTGTATACCTCAATATTACAAATATCTTTTTTTAGCTATTATCGTAGGTACGTTAGTGATATTGGCAGTTTTTTATAATAGACTCTTTTATTTTGTACCCATCTTTGTTTTTGCGATTGTATGGAGTCGCGTTCGTTGTTCTAAATGTGCTGAACCTATACTCAAAGATAAAAATGGTTGGTATATCTTTACTATGAGAAGTACATGTCGTCATTGTGGAGAAGATACTCTACTATGTAATGAAAAGTGAAATAGCACATAAAATAGCACTATTTATCATAGTTATTGCTTTGATATACTTTTTCTATATGGTTGCACAAGCTATAGGTATAGTCAATAAAACACAAGTGCGTACCTCTGATGGCATCTATAAGTCGTACGTTACAAGCTCAGAAGAGATACAAGAAAAAGCAGAGACACTTACACGTGCATGTGAAAGCAAGCTATGTAAAGTACAAGCACTTCTAAACTTTGCATCAAATATTCCCTATGTGACCAATAGGTTTCAACAAAAATCTCCACAAAAGACTATAGAAGAAAACTTTGGTGATTGTGATGACAAAAGTAATTTACTTATCTCAATGTTGCATGCACTAGAGATTGAAGCCTATTTTGTGCTTGTACCTAAACATATTTTTGTGGTAGTACCTTTGGTTGATAAACGTCTCTCTTCTAAAAAAGGTCTATGGGTGAATGGTCGAAAACATTATATATTGGAAAGTACGGCAAAAGACTCGTTAGTGGGTTACCCATTACGGCATACATTGGATGAGATAGATGTCATTGTAGAGCCATTTTCAAATAAAAAAATAGATATTCGTAAACTTGAATACAAACCTTAGTCATAATGACTAAGGTTTCCTACCTAAAAACTTGTAATAATTACCAAAATAGTATATAATCCCAAAAATTTATACATGAAATAGAAGGACATAATAGATGGCAAAACATCAGTTTCAAACAGAGATAGGACAGCTACTTAAACTTATGACACACTCACTGTACTCAAATAAAGAGATATTTATACGTGAATTGGTTTCAAACTCAAGTGATGCGTTAGATAAATTTAATTATCTTTCATTAACAGATGAGAAATTTAAATCTGAAGACTGGTCTGGAAAAGTCTTTATGAAGCTAGACAAAGAAGATGGCTCACTTACTATTGGTGACAATGGTATAGGGATGAATGAGCAAGACCTTATGGATCATTTAGGAACGATAGCAAAATCTGGTACCAAAGCATTTATGGAAAACCTTACTGGCGATGCGAAAAAAGATTCAAATCTTATAGGTCAATTTGGTGTAGGTTTTTACTCTGTATTTATGGTTGCAGATCAAGTAGATGTTATTTCAAAAAAAGCAGGTGAAGAGCAAGCTTATATGTTCTCAACAGATGGTTCAGGTGAGTATGAAGTAAAGCCAGTGACGAAAGAAGAACATGGAACAGTGATTTACATCAAACTCAAAGAAGATGAAAAAGAGTTCTTAGACAAGTGGCGTGTACAAGAAGTGGTTAAAAAATATTCTAACCATATAGCCTACCCTATTATGATGAATTTCTCTGAAGAAGAGACTGAAGGTGAGGGTGATGATGCTGTGACTAAAATGGTCAACAAAACAGAACAAGCCAATGCTGCTACGGCACTTTGGACACTCTCTAAGTCTGAACTTAAAAAAGAGGACTATGTAGAGTTCTATAAGACCATCGGGCATGACTCAGATGAACCATTGACTTATTTACACAATAGAGTAGAAGGAAGTCAAGAGTTTACAACACTCTTTTATATTCCAAAAACAGCCCCAATGGACATGTATAGAGCAGACTACTCTGCGGGTGTAAAACTGTATGTCAAGCGTGTGTTTATTACCGATGACGATAAAGAATTGTTGCCACCATACTTACGTTTTGTAAAAGGTATTATTGATTCTGAAGACTTACCTTTAAATGTTTCTCGTGAACTACTGCAAGAAAATAAGATTTTAGCAAATATTAAACAAAATGCAACAAAAAAAATACTTCAGTCCATTAAAAAGCTTAAAGGCGAAGACGCAGATACTTTCATAGAACAATACAATAGAGTGATGAAAGAGGGTGTTTATATTGATCAGGTCAATAAAGACTTGCTTCTTGACATTGTGAAGTACAAATCTTCAACCCAAGACGGTCTTGTAAGTTTTGAAGAGTATGTAAGTCGTGGTGACTCTGAGAAAAAAGAGATTTACTACATCACTGGTGAAGACGAAAAAGTGTTAAGAAACTCTCCTTTATTAGAGGCATACAATAAAGCCAATATTGAAGTACTTATTATGGATGACAAAGAGGTAGATAGTATCGTTACACCAATGATAGGTACCTATAAAGAGTGGAGTTTAAAAGACATTACTGCTATAGATGCACCAGATTCTAAAACAGATGAAGAGAAAGAAGAAGTGGCTAAAGAGTTTAAGTCACTTACAGACAAAATAAAAGAAGTTTTAGGAGAAGAGGTAAAGGAAGTAAAAACAACTTCAAGATTGACTTCTAGTCCATCATGTGTGGTAAAAGACGCATCTGACCCTATGGCTGGTATGGCAGCAATGTTTGCACAAATGGGTCAAGAGATGCCAGAGTCTCCACTTATCTTAGAAATAAATCCAGAACATGAAATGATTAAAAAACTAGATGCGATGAGTGATGATACACTCTTTAACGATGTAGCATGGATACTTTTAGATTCAGCCAAACTTTCAGAAGGATTAGAGCCTAAAGATAAAGGAGCATTTGCTTCACGTGTTGCAGCTTTAGCGACTAAAGCACTCTAATATATGCCTATCCCTACAGAAGAACTATTTGTTTTTTTACTCCTTTTGTTAGGAGTAGTAGGGGGGTATTATGCGTTAAAAATACACTATGTCTTTGCGTTTGGTTTAGTAAAAAAAACCTCTTTATCTGCAGAAAAAAAACAAAAAATTGAGAAAATTAAAGCGTATGTCTTTATTTTTCTGAAGGTTTTACTCTTTTTTGGTTTGGTGAGCATGTTTGCATTTGGTGCTACAACTTTGTATGAGGGCGAGAGCCTTAAAGTATTTGTAGTAGATCTTTGGCAGCAGATACCAGAAGGTTTTTGGACTACATTTCTTTGGACACTGATTCGTATAGCCATACTGATTGTACTGATGAAGTATCTTTTAAAGTTTATCTATACACAAATAGAGAAGCAGAAACAAAAAACGCTAGATAAAAAATGTTACAATACAGAAAAAGTAACGTTATACTATCTACGTTTACAAAATACTATTAAATTTACTGTAGTACTAGGTGTTGTCTATCGTATTATTCACTTTTTTCCTTTTTTAAAGGAGGTAAGTGAGGTATTTTTGTTTGGATTGGTACTCTTTTTTACTACGGCATCGGCTCTAACCATACGAGAATTAATGCATATGTATTATTCAAAGATTATAAAATAAGGAAAAATCAATGTCACCTCAAAAACGTGCTACTTTCATTTCTAGTTTGGTAGCTACACTGCTTGTTGTATTGAAACTTGTCATAGGTGTACTAAGTGGTTCTGTGGCTGTACTTGCTTCGGCTATTGACTCTCTTTTAGATATGCTTGTTTCTCTTTTTAACTATTTTGCTATTTCTAAATCGGAAGAAGACCCTGATGCATCTTATCAGTATGGTAAAGGAAAGGTACAGGCTATAGCAGCAGTCATTGAGGGTACAGTCATTAGCATGTCTGGACTCTACATTATATATGTGGCTATAGAGAAGTTAACAACCAAGTCTGTTACAACGTTACTTACCCCTTCTATTGTAGTGATGGCACTTTCTCTTGGTATTACCTATGTCCTTGTGCAGTATTTACTTAAAGTTGCCAAACAGACCAATAGTTTAGTCATCAAAGCAGATGCATTACATTACCAAACAGACCTTTGGTCTAATGCTGCTGTGCTTATTGCTTTGGTTTTGGTTTCTATGACTGGCATAGATGCGATAGATGCTATTATTGGTATAGGTATAGGCGTGTATATTATTTACTCTGCGTATGAGATTATTAAAGAAGGTACGCAAATACTTCTTGATCATGCCTTAGATGGAGAGATGGTGGCGAATATTGGTGAAATTATCTCTAAGCACCCTGAAGTGACTTCTTACCATTGGTTGCGAACACGTACAGACGGGAGTACAAACTTTGTTGAGTTTCACATGGTACTACGTCCCAATATGTTGCTTCTTGAAGCACATCGCATTGCTGACGAGGTAGAAGATAAAATGATGCAACTTGAACCTAAAAACAAATGGGTCATTACCCCACACTTTGATCCGTATGATGATGAGCAGGTAAATGATGCAATGCTTCATGGCAAAACTTTGATGAAAACGTAACAAAAGGTTTTGAATGATTTACCTTCTCTCTCCAACATCTAAAAAAGAGACTATTCATCTACCTATGATTTCTTTTTCTCTATGTGAAGAGAGACTGGTGTTAAATGATTATAACTTGTTGATGTTTACCTCCAAGCAAGCTGTTCTGAGTGCAGAAGTGTTAAACCCACAATGGAAGCACATACCTTGTTTAGCTATTGGCAAGGCAACAGCCAAACAGATAGAAACACTAGGAGGAACTGTTGCCTACCACCCAGAGTCTTTTTATGGCGAAACATTAAGTAAAGATATTATAGAAAAGTTTAAAAATAAAAACATACTTTATATTCGTCCTAAAGTAGTCTCTTTTGATAGTAAAGGTTTCTTACATAAAGAGGGTATAGGCATAGATGAAAAAATAATCTATGAAACCTCTTGTATCTCTCACAACAAAGAACAAAGACCTCCAAAAAAGTCTATTATCATCTTTACCTCACCCTCAACCATACACTGTTTTTTAAAGAACTTTGACTGGGACAGTAGTTATGTAGCAGTAGTTATAGGTGAAGCAACAAAAGT
>JAYEFI010000167.1:0-1660 GCA_034658615.1 Campylobacterota bacterium | reverse complement strand
ACTCTCTACCGACATTGACAAAGACTACATCTTTTGTAGAAGTGAGTATACCATCACTTACCACAAGTTCTAAACGGTATGTACCTACTTTATCTGCATGAAAAGTAGGCGTAGCAGATGTCGAGTTTGTCAGTGTAGCTGTACTCTCTTCGGGTTTATTTGTGAATACCCAACTGTATGTTAAAGTAGTGCCATCGTCACTACTTGCACTTGCATCTAAAACAATTCGAGTATCTACATCTTGCCTTATGTCTTCTCCTGCATGTGCCACAGGTATTTCATTGAACAAAGGGTTGGAGTCTTCAGCGTCATCTGTTCCATCATTGTCATCATCTCTATCTGCATTATTTCCTATACCATCACCATCAGTATCTACACTTTCTTTACTATCCCGTGGAAATGCATCTACTGTATTAACTACACCATCCCCATCTATATCTGTATCAATACTGTCTATGATGCCATCACAATCTAAGTCAGGCTGGGTAATACTTTCATCATATATGGGTATTACAACAACCAAACCATCTCCACTAGGCATAGGAAACCATTTAGGGCAAGTATTTGCATAACTTACCGTACCCAAAAATAAAAGTGTAACAATGACTTTATAAAATAGTTTTAAAAACATGATAAATCCTTATGATATACTATAACATAAAATTCTTACTCTTATCTCCACAAAAGGTAGGCTATACACTCAATGACCTATGGTTTTTAACCATAAACTCTTTCTCATTTGTTATACCTAAACTATGTAAGTCTTCATAAATTTTTTTAGCCAAATAATACCCAAGGTAAGGGGGTACAGCATTACCTACCATCTTGTATCCTGCCATTACATTTTTATAGTAAAACTTATGTGTATCTGGGAAGCTCTGTACTCTTGCACATTCACGCACAGAAAGACGACGATATAAATGCTCTTTAGTTGCTACGAATATTCTTTTATTTTGTTCTACAAACTCCATTTTAGGTGCTTGTGGATGTAGTGGCGCATGTCTTCCACCTGCTTGTATGGTAAATGATGGTTCTTCCCAAGATCGTACACGATTACGCGACATAAACATAGAGGAAAAGCCCCCTATAGCATACTCATGATTATCAAGACTACAGGCATCCCCATTGGTATAGTTTTTCTCTTTTGCAGGGAGTGCAGTCTCTTTAATGTCCCAAATGATGTCTTTTAAAAATCTTTTCTTTTCAAATCCTTTTGGAAATTCAAACTCTATGCCTAGGTCTTCTCTGTATCCTATGAAAAAGATTCTTTTTCTGTCTTGTGCTACATTGTAATCGTGTGCATTTAGCATTTTAAAAGAGAGGTTGTATCCACTCTCTTTAAAAAGTTTTTTGATGTTTCCCAAAGCTTCAGAATGACGACTTGCCAACATACCTGAAACATTTTCTGCAAGAAAAAAGAGTGGCTTTTTTTCTCGTAGTAACCTGATGAAATCAAAAAAGAGTTGCCCCCTCTTATCATCTATCCCCTTCAAAGCCCCTGCTTCACTCCAACTCTGACATGGAGGACCACCTATAATGCCGATGGCATTTGGTATCTCATCCGAATCTATTTTAGTGATGCTTCTTTTGTCTAGTTTGGCATTTGGAAAGTTCTTTTCAAAGGTCTCCCAAATGTCTTTGTCATACTCATTTGCCCAAA
>JAYEFI010000166.1:0-1674 GCA_034658615.1 Campylobacterota bacterium | reverse complement strand
ATATAATAAGCAACAATACTGCTATTGAAGTTAAAAATTATGATTTAAGTAGAAAAGGTGGAGAAAGTAGTCTTGTCAATACTATCTCTAAGCAAGTCAATCAAAGATGTATTCATTTACCATGTGAGATGAAACAAGAAGTAGTAATTGATATAAGAGGGCAAGATATTAGTGATAGTCAAAGAGACAGTATTGTACAAAAGATAGTTAAAAAAACTGGTAATACTGTAGCTCCAGAAGATATCATATTTAGAGATTAGGAAAAGTTAATGAATAATATTGGATTTTTAGTTTATACGAGTTGGACTGAATTTGGATATTCAGAAACACTTTATTCTTGGTTTTCAACTATTTGCTATAGATTAGAAGATGGTGAATGGGGAAGTAGATTTCCTGTTGTTATGAACGATTTATACTATAATGAAGAAAATGGTGTAGGATATGATAAGCTTGAAACATTTAAAGAAGAAATAAAGATCATAAAAAGTAAGTTTTCTAAACTTACACCAAACGAAGCTATATGGTCACTGGAAGATAATAATTTAAAGATACCAAATAATATGCCAAATATTAATTATGACGCTAAAAGTTTAGTAAACTTCTATATTAAAACTAATAGCAATAAAAATATTTTTGATATTATTTATAGAAAAATTGAGAGTATGGAATATAATAAACGATCTTGCCGTATTGTTTCAGAACAAGATTTATTGACAATAGAGAAGATATGAGTATCCCACCGTCGTATGCGAAGAAGGCGTAACAACTAATGATAATTAGGAGGATTACATTAGCCGTGCTGTACGAGACATAGAAATAGATACCAACAAGGAAAAGCAGGTAAAACTGATGGGCTTAAAGATGGACAAACCAATGACCAAGGTGGACACCTACAAGCTACAACACATGGTGGAGCAGGAGAGCAGATAAATCTATTGCCACAAGATGCAAACCTTAACAATAGCGAATGGAAAAAGATGGAAAACTCTTGGACAAAAGCAGCGAATGAAGGGAAGAAAGTGGAAGTGAAGATAAAACCTGTGTATGAGGGTAGTAGCAAAAGACCGAGTGAGTATAGAGTTGAATATACTGTTGATGGAAATGAAAAAAGACGAGTATTTCCAAATGGAGGTGATTAATGTTTGAAAATTATGATGAGATAATGCAAAAAGTTGGTGAAAGTATAATACAAATGTCAAACTCAATTACTGATTGGCAGAAAATAATTGTTAATGTAGAAAGAACTAGTGAGCAATCTATTGAAATGGATGTTGATTATATTGATTACAATGGAGAAAATCAATATTTTAATGATTTTAATGATTTTTTTTCTGAAACAAGTGATATTTTTCATAAGCTTTACCAAACCATGACAACAGACACAGACAAACACAAATGGAATAGAGCCAAAGTTACACTGACCAATGATATGCAACTCAATATAAAATTTGAATGGGATCAAGAGTTGGCTGATGAGCTAGAAAGATTGAGTCAAGAAAACTAAAATGACCAAACCTCTCCACCAACTATACCTACTCCTCCCCCTGGTATTTATAACATGGTGGACACTCACCTTTGGATTTAAAACATATACCCCACAAAACACTATCAGCCTCACAAGCACCACCCATACTGCCATAGTAGACAACACAGTCATAAACATCACAGACCAAG
>JAYEFI010000165.1:0-24067 GCA_034658615.1 Campylobacterota bacterium | reverse complement strand
CCCCTCACCTAAGAGCTCTTTAATATCTAACTTTTCCCAATTTATCTCTTTAAGTACAGTATCACATGAAGGGTGTTTCTCACAAAAAGGGTTTCCTCCATAAGCCAACCACGAAAGTTTTGGCAAAGGTAAAACTTGCAAAGGTAAAGTCTCAAGTTTATTTGCAGAGAGACGTAGAAGTTCCAAATTAATACATTTAGAAAAACGCTTTGGTAAGTACTTTAGTTTATTGCCAGAGAGCATACATTTTTGTAGCAGAAGTAAGTCACCTATTGATTCTGGAAGTACTTCTAAATTATTTTGCGTCAGTATGAGCCAACGTGTCGTGAGAGGAAGAGCATTTTCTTCTAGGGTGTCAATGTGATTGTTTCTAAATCCAATCATAGAGAGGTTTTTACATTTAGCTAGTACTTTTGGAAAAGTACTAAATTGATTGTTTGACAAAAAGAGTATTTTTAAATGAGATAGTCTATCAAAGTCATCTGGAAGTTCACTTAGATTATTGTCTGTCATATCCAAGTATTCTAAAGTTTCATGTAAATCAAATATCTCTTTTGGAAATGTTTTTAAGCCACAAGCGAGTTTGAGTTTTTTACTGCCAATCAGTTCTCCTGATTGTAATTGTTCTAATATTTTCATAGACGTATTTTACCTAAGCATTTTAAAATATAGAGAAAACTATGCTAAACTTCTTGAAAAGTAAAGGTCATATTTGAATGACAAAATATAATCTCATAGTTGTCGGTGCAGGTGCTGCAGGTATGATGAGTGCAATAATCGCTGCCCGTGAGGGAAAGTCAGTGTTGCTACTAGAAAAACTCACAAAAATTGGGGCTAAACTCAAAGCCACAGGGGGTGGACGTTGCAATCTTACCAACACCTTATCTAACGAAGACTTCATGACAAAGTTTGGAAGAGATGGACGTTTTATGTCTCCTGCTCTTGAATACTTTGATCACAAAAGTCTTATGGATTTTTTTAAAACTATTGGTGTAGAGTCTCATGCTCCAGATGGCTTTAGGGTTTTTCCAACAAGTCACTCTTCTTTAACTATTATACATGCACTCACTCAAGAGATGGATCATTTAGGTATAAAAGTACTTTGTACACAAAAAGTAGAAAGTTTACTGCATGATACTAACAAAGCCATAGGCATCAAAACGAAAATAGATACCTTTTATGCAGATGCTATTATTGTCGCAACTGGTGGTATGGGTTACCCTATGTTAGGAGCAGAGGGTGATGGTTACATCATGGCAGAAGATGTTGGTCATAAGGTGACAAAACTACACCCTGCTATGATGCCTTTGAAAGTAAAAGAAAAATGGGTTGAAAATTGCCGTGCAGATACTATCGCTAAAGTTGCTATAAAAGTAGATATAAAAAAGTACAATAAATTGAAAGCTCTAGGTGATCTTATTTTTACAAAGCATGGCATTAGAGGGCCTGTGGTGTTAGATTTCTCACGTGAAATCACCCCACTTTTAGACAAGTTTGATGAAGTACCCGTACTTGCAAACCTTACTAAAGGACTAAACGAAGAAGAGATTCGACTACATATAAAGAAGCAACTTACGCTTGACTCACATAGAGATACATTCTCACTTATAGATACCCTACTTCCAAGTTCTGTGACTATAGAGCTGTGTAAATTAGCCAAGATTGATGGTCACTTAAGTTGGAACAAACAAAAAGGTTTACATAGAGATGCACTCATTAAACTACTTGTTTGGACACCTCTTACTATTAATGGGCATGATGGCTTTAAGATGGCTATGATTACACGAGGTGGGATAAGCCTAAAAGAGATAGACCCTTACACAATGCAGAGTAAAAAGCTTAAAAATTTATATTTTTGTGGTGAGGTTATGAATATAGATGGACCTTGTGGTGGCTACAACCTACAATGGAGTTTTGCTTCTGGTCATTTGGCAGGAAAACAACTTGGCAAATGAAATAAAAAACATTTCAAGAAAGATTTGTTATGATTGTTATCGTCCAATGACTTCATGTATGTGTGACTACATTACTCCAATAAAGACTCAAACAAGGTTTATAATACTTATGCATCCTAAAGAGTTTCGTCATACAAAAAATGGTACAGGTCACTTTACGTATCTGTCGTTAGAAAACTCAGAACTTTATGTAGGTATAGACTTTTCAAATCATAATAAAATTAATGCTATTTTAGATAACCCTAATAATGACTGTTATGTGATTTATCCTTCCACAAAAAGTATAAATTTAAATACATGTAACTTGGAAAATTATGGAAAAAATAGAGTACTATTTCTCATTGATGCTACATGGCCTTGTTCTAAAAGTATGCTACTTCAAAGTCCAAATTTAGATGCTTTACAAAAAGTAAGTTTCACCCATACTAAATCATCTGCTTTTACATTTAAAAAACAACCTAAATCTTACTGCTTAAGTACTATAGAGTCTACACTTTGTGTGCTAGAATTGCTCAACAAAAGTCACGAAGAACACATTTCAAGTTATCATCTAAATAATTTTTTACGACCATTTGAAAAAATGGTTGAATATCAAGTAAATCATAATACTATAACACCAAAGGAAACAAATGTTTAAAACAATACAAAAATATACACTAATAATTTTCACCATAACATTTAGTCATGCAAATATAACAGAATGGAATATAAATATAGATACAGAGAGTTTATATAGTCTTAGTTTTGATTATTCTAACGAATATGATAGCACTATTGCCTTACTTGAAATTGATGGGCATCCAGTAGAAAATATACATTTTTTTAAAACAGATGTAACAAATCTAGTAACACAAAGAACTTCAAAACTATTAACAAAAGGATTGCACAACATAAAATTAACTTCTTTACATCAAAAAGATATAGATATAAAGAGTTTAATAGTAGATGTATCTAATCCTGTTAAATTAGTTATAGATACAGATATGCTGACAGACTCTGATGATTCTGCTGCTTTAGCAGTTGCTCATGCATTAGAAGATAATGGTGAAGCAAAAATTTTAGGTGTTATGCTCTCTGCACATGACGAAAGACACTACAATAGCAATACAGTCAAAGCCATTAATAACTATTATAATGGAAGAAATAATAACATTAACATTGGTGTTCACAAGCCTATATTGGATTTAAATAGTTCAACTATACCTGAACAGATAAAAAGAAACTTTAGGATTGACAGTGATACTATTGGTAATATGCACAAAGCACTATGGGAATTAACAGGTTGGGGAGACAATGTATATAATTATCAAAGAGAAGAAGATGTTGTCTCTGAATACTATAATATATTAAGTGATTCTACATTAGAAGACAATAGCTTAGTGATTGTTGTGCTTGGTACAAATTTTAATATTGCAACTATTATGCAGGACAATCGTACTAAAACTCTTTTTTCAAAGAAAGTAAAAGAGGTAGTACTCTCAGCTTGGATGGACAGTTGCAATATGAATATGTGTGCTGTACCTATTCCTTCACTACGCAGTGATAGCTATGAAAAAGCAAAATTAGCTACAGATTATGTCATTAATCATATGCCCGATAGTGTAAAATTAACCGTAGGAGATGTCTCTCAAAATGTAAAAAAACACCGTATAAAAACAGGGCAAGGGTACAGAGAAAAACATATCTATTCACCCATGAGAGTTCTCTATGAAAATGACTGTGCAAACATAGATTGTAGTCGTTCAATGCTAGATGAAGGAAATTATATAATAGACCACTTGGCTGTGTTAGTAGCTGTTCGTGGGCTAAACCATAAAGGTACAAAGTATTTTGATATGCATTTTAATGGTGATGGATATATAATGTCTAATTTTGTATCAGATAGCTATGCTTCATGGCAAACTACTAATTATAAAAACCATAGAGTATTAAAATATTTACCAAGCACAAATGAATATGACACTATGTTAAAAAATACTATTAATACGCTCATGACACAAGATTCTATTCCTACGCAAAGCTATCCACAAAATATAGAAAAAAAGTTATATTATATTGGTTTAAATCCAGTTGAGGAAATCGAGGTAGAAAATATTGATGAAACCAGTATAAAACTAAAATGGAAAGATACTTCAAATACAGAAATGGGCTTTAATATTTATCAGAACAATGTACTCATCGCCTCAGTGGATGCCAACACAACAAGTTTTACTGTCACTAATCTAGAAGTAAATAGAAGTTATACCTACACCATTACAGCATTCAATAATGAACATGAAAGTACTTCAAGTTCTATTTATGCTCTAAATGGAAATCTCGCATGGCTTATTCCTATCACTCACAACATGTTAAATTAAAAAAGTAACTAAACCGTAATTTCCTTAATATCCGCAATACCCTTAAACGTCTTATAAACAGAACCAATAGTATGTAATCTATTGGTTTTTAAAGCCTCATCATCTGTATTTACCATGACATCATCAAAATAAGTATCGAGTTCTCTTTTAAGTCCAAAAAGTGCTTCAAGTTGTGTTTTGTAGTCTGCGTAATCTTGATTGATTACTTTTTCGTAAGCATTATAAAGTGTTACTTCTGCATCTTCTTTAAAAAGTGTAATATCTATAGATAAATCACTCTCTAAGTCTACATCTTTAGAAATATTTGCTACACGTTTAAAGGTAGAAAATCGCTCTTTAAATGTATCTTCTGAGACAATGCTATTGAGTGCAGAGACTTTTTTAGCTAGTTCATTGATGTCTCGTTCACCAGAAGCTAAAACAGCTGCAATCACAGAAGCATTGGCATCAAATGATTTATTGATACGTTCTATGATGAAGTCTACTAGTAGTTCAGTATCAAAGTCTTTATAGCTATCTTTAAGTAGTAGCATGATTTGGTCAATATTAAATGCCAAGTCATACTCTACAACCATACGCACAATACCATTTACTGCACGTCGCAACGCAAAAGGGTCTTTTGAACCTGTGGGTATTTTACCCACAGAAAAGAGTCCAAAGAGTGTGTCTAGCTTAGAAGACATAGCCACAATAGAGGTAAATATAGATGTAGGTAATTGTGCACCTTCACCTACTGGCATATATTGTTCTTTTATGGCTGTGTATACTAGTTCTTCTTCACCTAGTGCTTTAGCATAATAGTAGCCCATAAGTCCCTGTAACTCCGTAAACTCATAAACCATTTCACTCATTAAGTCAGCTTTTGCTAAGTTGATAGACCTATCCATAAGTATTTCAAGGTCTGCATTTTCTTTTCTTGTTTCCAACTCAACTTTTTCCATATAAAGACCAAGTAAGCGTTGTGCAATATTTTTCTCTCTTTCTATTTTGTCGCTAAGAGAACCTAAACCATCGATGAACTGCACTTTTTCTAAACCATCTATGGAGAGTCCAGACTTTAGGTCATTTCTATAAAAGAAAAGTCCATCAGCAAGACGTGGTTTAAGTACACGTTCGTTACCCTCAATTACTTTAGTATAGTCGTTAGTATAGGCATTTGAGACCACTACAAACTTGTTTGTAATTTTGCCACTTTTAAACACAGGGAAATAGCGTTGATGCTCTTTCATAGAAGTGATTATCACTTCTGGTGGTAACTCTAAGAAAAGTGCATCAAATGTACCTACTAGTGCTTTTGGATTTTCTGTAATGGCAACAACTTCTGATAAAAGGGAAGTATCTCTTTCTATGATGATAGAATGTTCATCTTCAAGTGCATCAAACTCTTGAAGTATTTTTGACTCTCTTTGGCTAGGTTGAAGTGTCACAGCACCGTCTTTTAAAATATTTTCATATGCATCTATATTTGGGACTTCCACTGCATCATAACTCACCATTCTGTGAATATATGTTTTGGTATCTGACTTTACACCAAAAATCTCTACATCAACAGAGTCACTCCCCATGCGTACTTGTAACCATCTTAAAGGTCTAATGAACTCATCTGTTCTTGAGCCCCAACGCATCATTTTTCCAAATGCCATTGCACTTAACCATTTTTCTAACATATCTTGTAGTAACTTGGCTGTCTCTACACCTTTTTGTTCTTTTTTAAAGTAGAGTACTTCTTTACCATTTTTTTCACCACGGCCTAGTGCATCAAAAGGGACACCACATTTACGTGCAAAACCTTCAGCTGCTTTTGTGGGCATACCATCTTTCACTGCAGCCTGCAAAGGAGGACCAAATAGTTCCGTAGAAGTATCTGCTTGTTTTTGAGGCATTGCATCATGCTTGAGTACCAGTCTACGTGGCGTATAGATAAATTCAAAATCACATGTAAGGTTATACTCTTTCAGGAGTGAAGCCCAAGATTTCTCTATATTGTTTACAATTTTAAGTAGTGGTATAGCAGGTAGTTCTTCTACCCCAATTTCAATAAGTAATGCTTGTGTCATAGCTAGATAGTCCTCAAATAATAATTACTACAATTTTACCTAAAAGTTTGTAAATAGGTGGTTATTATTTTTTTATTTAAAACTGTAGGGGACCTCTAATAGCTAGAAAAAATCTAGCTATTTATCTTTTGTTTCTTGCTTTTTTGTTTCTTGCTCATTTTCATCTTCTTTCATATCTATACGATACCCATCATCATCAAATTTACTTTTGTAATAATTGCGTATAATGCCAAATGTAAGGTAGGTAAATAATATGATAGCTACAATGTATAGTATATCTCCAAATGACATTTATTTCTCCTGTGTATTTTGAATGGTTATTTTTTCAAAACCATCATAGTTTTGACGCAATGCATCATAGAGTACGACACCAACACTTATGCCAAGATTTAGACTTCTACCCTTAGAACCCATAGGGATTGTAATACACTGTTCAGGTTGGGAGAGTAATACTTTTTCATCTATGCCTTTACTCTCTGAACCAAAGAGTATGTGGTCACCTTTTTTGAACTTTGCATCAAAGTAAAGATTGTCTGTTTTTGTAGTCCCCATATAACTGTTGTTTTTTATAGGGTGCTTCTCCAAATAGGCATCAAAACTTTCCCAAACCACAAGGTCTAAATGTTTCCAGTAGTCTAAACCCGCACGTTTCACAGCTTTGTCATCTATGTCAAACCCTAAAGGTTTAATAAGGTGTAACGTCGCACCAAGATTGACGCAAAGACGACCTATGGTTCCTGTGTTTTGTGGAATCATAGGTTCTACTAAGACAATATTGAACATAAATTAAAATATCACTGTTTTATTGCCATGTACAAAGACACGGTCATTGAGTACAAGAGATAGGGCACGAGAAAGTACTACTTTTTCACCATCACGCCCTGCTCTTTGCATATCTTTCCATGAAAGACGATGATTAACAGGTATGACATCTTGAGCAATGATCGGACCTTCATCTAGGTCATCTGTAACAAAGTGTGCTGTAGCACCTATAATTTTAACCCCTCTATCATACGCTTGTTTATAAGGGTTAGCACCAATGAATGCTGGTAAAAAAGAGTGATGAATATTGATAATTTTTCCACTATATGCCTTGACAAAGGTAGGCGTCAAAATACGCATGTATTTTGCTAAAACTATGTAGTCAAAAGTATATTTCTCTATCTCTTTCATCACTTTTTGTTCATGTACTTCACGTTCTAAGCTTTCTGCTGATATACACACAAAAGGAATATTGAAGCGTTCTACAAGTGTACGCAATGTTTCATGATTGGCTATGACACACCCTATGTCTGCGTTGAGCTCTCCTGCTTCATTACGGATGAGTATATCACCTAAAGCATGAGACTCTTTAGTCGCCAAAATAACAATTTTTTTATCTTTAGGAATAATGACACGTATTTGTGCATCTACTGGTGATACTTCTTTAAGTGCCTTATTTAATTCATTAACATCAAAGCTACCAGAAACTACTGTACGCATGAAAAATTTTTCTTTTTCTTTATCAACAAATTCACGGTTTGAGTCTATGTTTAAATCCCTATCGTAAAAAACTTTAGATATTTTATAGACCAATCCTTTTGCATCATGACAATCAATAAGTATTCTGGCTCTTTTTTCCACAGCAATGCCTTTTATAAAGTATTATTTACTTGCATAATTTGCAATAATATCACCCATTTCAGTACATGAACAAATCTCTTTAGCATCATAATCACCTAAATCACCTGTTCTATAACCTTCACTTAGTGCTTTTTTAATGGCGTTATCTATTCTATCTGCAGCATCATTTTCACCTAAAGCATAACGTAACATCATGCTTGCACTAGAGATTGTTGCCAAAGGATTTGCAATACCTTGACCTGCAATATCGGGAGCACTTCCATGAATTGGTTCATAAAGACCTACCCCTTGTCCTGTACTCGCACTTGGAAGTAGCCCAATAGAGCCTGAAAGCATTGAAGCGGCATCAGACAAGATGTCACCAAAAATATTTCCTGTTAAGATAACATCAAATTGTTTAGGGTCACGTATGAGTTGCATCGCTGCATTATCTACATACATATGAGAGAGTTCAACTTCAGGGTAGTCTTTAGAAACCTCTTCAACTATTTCCCTCCAAAACTGGCTCACTTCAAGTACATTTGCTTTATCAACAGAACAGACACGCTTATCTCTTTGCATAGCTATATCAAATGCCACTTTAGAGATGCGTACTACCTCTTCACGTGTATATATCATGGTATTAAATGCTTCATTTTCATGCAGTTCTCTTGGTTGTCCAAAATAGATTCCACCAGTGAGCTCACGTACTACCATAATGTCTACACCTTTGATAACCTCAGGCTTTAAACTAGAAGCGTTCACAAGTTCATCATAAACCATTGCTGGTCTAAGGTTTGCAAATGTACCCATAGCTTTACGTATAGCCAGAAGTCCAGATTCTGGGCGTAAATGTCTCTCTAGGTTATCCCATTTTGGACCACCTATAGCACCAAAAAGGACAGAGTCACATTTTTTTACACCTTTGAGTGTTTCATCTGGTAAGGGTACACCCGTCTCATCTATGGCAGCACCACCTAAAAGCATTTCATCATATTTTAATGTAAAGTCTTCTTTTACAGAAACAGCATCAAGTACTTTAATGGCTTCATCAATGATTTCTGGACCAATACCATCACCCTTAATGACACCTACCTTATAACTTCTATTACTCATACTATTTCCCTTTTGTTTTTAGTTCTTTTTTAGCAAATGCAATAAGACCACCAGCATCAACCAACTCTTGCATAAATTCAGGAATAGGTAAAAACTTATAGGTTTTTGCCTGACTCACATTTATAACTTCTCCTGCATCCATATCTACTCTCACTGTGTCACCTTCAGCTATTTCTGCAGACTCTTCAAGTTCAAATATAGGCAAGCCCATGTTGAATGCATTTCTATAAAATATACGTGCAAATGTAGGTGCGATAATAGCAGAAACCCCTGCTTCTTTAAGTGCTATGGGTGCATGTTCTCTACTAGAACCACAACCAAAGTTTTCTCCAGCAACAATAATGTCACCTACAGACATTTTTGAAACAAACGATGGGTCTGCATCTTCCATAACGTGTTTTGCTAGCTCTGAAGCATCTGATGTATTAAGATATCTTGCCGCAATAATAAGATCTGTGTCTATATTATCACCAAATTTCCAAACTTTACCTTGCAAGTTATTCCTTTAAATGAAGGGCAGAGCCCTAAAAAATTTTCGCGATTATAACAAAAAAACAAAAAATAACCTAATTTCATGCCCAATTACTATTAAATTTCGGTATAATCCACCTTAATTATAACTGAGGCAATTAGTATCTCATTTTCAAAGGTTTAGCATGGCAGCAAAAGACAGCATGAAGAATATAGAAGCATTATTTAAATCGAAAAAAAAAGATGATGTTGTAACACTTGAAAATATAGCAAAAGAGTTTTCAAAACAACCAACATTGGCACAATCTAAAAAAATCCATAAATTTTCTACTGATGCAAAAACTGAAGTTATTTCTGCTTCTGAGTTTGCAAAGTTTCTTACAGAAAAAGAGAAAAAAAGAAGAGAAGAAGAGAGAAGAAAGCTTGTTGAAGGTGGAAATGACGATGAGTTTGACTTACATAAAGAAAAAGAGCTTTTAGAATGGAGCCGTTCTGACTCTCCTGTACGTATGTATCTACGTGAAATGGGTAAAATACCTCTACTTACAAAAGAAGAAGAAGTTGACCTCTCTATGCGTATTGAAGCAGGTGAAGACATTATTATTGATGCTATCTGTTCTGTACCTTATCTTGTAGGCTACATATTGAACTACAAAGACCCTCTGCTTAACCGTGAAAGACGTGTAAAAGAGTTGTTTAAAAGTTTTGAAGATGAAAAATCAACTGATGACAATGCAGAAGATAGTACAGATGAAAAAGATGAATCTACAGCAAAAGCACCAAAAAGTGACAAAAGAGTCAAGCAAGTAATTGATAGTTTCAAACAACTTGAAAAATCTAAAAAAGATTGGTTAAAAGCACGTGAAGAGCTAAGCAAACTTGATCCTGAAGATGAAGATGTTGTTACCATTTTGCATGAGCGTTTAAAGATTGCATTTAAAAAGGAACTTTTGAAACAAGCTCTTTTAAATTTGGGTCCTACCTCTAAACTGATTAATGAACTTGTAAAAGCTATGGAGACTGCATTAAAGTCGGATGACAGTTTTGAGAAAGAGTTAAAACGTTTAGAGTACAAACTCCCTCTTTTTAATGATTTACTAAAAGACAATCACCAAAAACTTTTAGACAACATTATCAATATGGATAAAGAAGATATTATCGATACTGTTCCTGAAACAACCATGGTAAGCACCTATGTAGAGATTAAAAAACTTTTTGAAACACGTGAGGCATCAAAAGGTAGTTTTGACCTTACAGAAGAAAAGCTACAAGAAATATTGGGACAAATTCGTCAAGGTAAGGCCAAGTCTGAAGTGGCTAAAACACGTATGGCAAAATCGAACCTTAGGCTAGTTGTGAGTATCGCTAAGCGTTATACTAACCGTGGTCTTCCCTTCCTTGACCTTATCCAAGAAGGGAACATCGGTCTTATGAAAGCTGTCGATAAGTTTGAGTATGAAAAAGGTTACAAATTTTCTACCTATGCCACATGGTGGATACGTCAAGCTATTTCCCGTGCTATTGCTGACCAAGCAAGAACTATTCGTATTCCTATTCATATGATTGAAACTATTAATCGTATTAACAAAATCATCAGAAAACATCTTCAAGAGACAGGAAAAGAACCAGACTTAGATACCATTGCTAAAGAAGTAGACCTCTCTGTAGATAAGGTGAAAAATGTTATTAAAATAACCAAAGAGCCTGTGTCACTAGAAACACCTGTAGGTGATGAGGATGATGGTAGGTTTGGTGACTTCATCGAAGACAAGACGACACTTAGTCCTACTGATGTTGTCCTCAAAGATGATTTAAATAATCAAATAGACGATGTACTAGACCAACTTAACGAAAGAGAAAAAGCCGTTATACGTATGCGTTTTGGACTTTTAGAAGATGAAAGTGATAGAACACTTGAAGAGATTGGTAAAGAACTTTCTGTAACACGTGAGAGAGTTAGACAAATAGAGTCTTCTGCCATCAAAAAACTTAAACACCCTAAAGTTGGTAGAAAGCTTAAAAACTATATAGAAGAGTAGGCATACTCTTCTACATTTAGTATTATTAGATAAATCCATCTTTCTTATAAGTATAAATAGACATCACTGACATGAGCATTGCATGTATAGCATCTTTTGCCGTAAATTCTATTTTGTGGTTAATACGTTTACTTTTAGTACATCGCTTCTTAAGTTCATTGCTGATATACAAAAAATTGCCTATATTATCCATCACCTCATCAGAAAACTCCGAAGTAACTTCCTCAGAAAAGTTAGGACCAGAGATATCCAAATCATAACCATTTTTAAGAGATAGTGCAAAAAAGTAAACACTAGAAGAAAAAGACTGCATCAGTTTATAAGGCGTTTCTTTAGATAATGTAGCATATACACCATCTCTAAATGCTATATAGTCACCCTTCATATCTCTACTTCCTCCACCTTTGAGTTCTATTTGTGTAAAGTGTTTAAAGGTATTAAGTACTCCACTAGCAAGCTCTCCATAAAAGTGTTCATATTTTTCCGACATGGAGCCTATCGCTTTTACCTGTTTCATTATCTCAGAAACGGACTTATCTATATCTTCCAAAGCTCCATAGATGCATAACATATAAAAATATAAAAAATCATGTGTTAAATCTACCTCTAAATGATGTGCTTTTATCTGTTGACTAAAATAAGAAAATCTTTTTTTATTGAGCAGTAATTCTGTATCTATCATATCTACCGGAGCAATAAAGTTTTCCAACAGTGTCGTTTTTTCGTAGCTGTAATCATACCCATATTGAGCTTTGTGTGCAGTCTCAGATATAAGTCCAAATGGCAAATAAAAATGTTTAAACAATCTTAACTCTAAGATAAACTCAAAAGCATCAAAAGCATCTTTCCCATATGCTGCTGGGATCTCCAGTTCTATTTCATTTACAAAAAAAGGATACTCTACCAATAGGATATCTTGATACGCAGCCATGGGACGATCCATCTGTTGTTTATCACGAATAAGTTGCAACATTATAAATCTCATATCTATGGTGATATTTTCTTCTTTAGCCCCATCAAAATACCCAAGATTTAGATCTAAATAGGCATGAAAGAGATAGATAAACTGTTCTAATCTACTCGCACTTCTATATGCCTCATACATACTTCCTTTCATCAGTTTATTTTTACTCACCTTTAGTATTTTACTCACAGTAGCAAGGTTCCTACTCATTTGTGCACTCACGTGTTCATCTTCCAAAAAACGTTTTGCCATTTTCAATTGAAATTCTCTATCTAATGATGGTCTGCATCTAGCTATTTGTTCAACTACTTTAGTGGGAA
The DNA here is from genome assembly GCA_034658615.1 of Campylobacterota bacterium. Classification (GTDB taxonomy): domain Bacteria; phylum Campylobacterota; class Campylobacteria; order Campylobacterales; family Sulfurovaceae; genus Sulfurovum. The sequence goes on along the minus strand of JAYEFI010000165.1, from coordinate 11,186 downwards.
GTTTACCCCTCGAGGTAAGCTTTATCCCACCCTCAACAATAGCATCAAGCAATAGTTCTAACTGCAACATAATAGGTACATCTATGGGAGTATCTTGTAACTTATCCGGAGTTACTGTCATTCCACTCTCTTTAAGGTCGGTGATGCATTTTGCTATAGGTAACTTTTTCATTTCTCTTCCTTTGTTACTATCGTTAGGTTATTTTTATTCGCCCACTCATTGGCTATGACTATAAGTTGTTCTCTCTTGTATGCAAACCATTTATCACGGATATCCATCTCAAAGACCTTATCTTTAAACTTTCTAAATGCACCTTTAGCATACAATGCATCTAGCAGTATTTCTTTTATCTCACTCTGTTGTTGATTTGAAAATGAAACCATTATCTTATGTTCATGAATCTCATATTCTGAGGGTAAAAGGATAAATCTATCACTATTTTCTTCTACCTCTTCCCTATCCACATCTTCATCCATGTACTCATCCGTTACAAGCAAAAGTCTATTTTTATGGATATCAAAATACCACCGTATATCCATACCACCTATTTCCATTGCATCTAGTAGTTCATCTATTAAAACTGTTTTTTTCATCTGCTATTTTCCATTATTATTGTAAGTACTTTGCAAAGTATAGGTAAGTATAGATATCAGGTGACAACGACAACTCACGTGCTACTCCTCTTCACCACACCATAAACAGCTTGTTGTGATATTCTCAATACTTTAGCAATCATATGCTGAGAATATCCTTTCTCTATAGTATGCAGTATCATCTTATTTCTCTCTTTTTAACATCTATCTGTATCTTCTCGAAGGCTAGATACTTTTGTTTTATGGCTCTACAGTCTTTCTTTTTCTCTGATTTTTTATAGTGTCTCTTTAGAGTAACCTATTCTTTTTCCAAATAGCATAGACAGTGGCTGCTGATGGTATCTCTGTACATCCTTGCTGATTTAGATAAGAGACTACATAGCAATACCCTAAGCTAGGACGTTCTTTACGAAACTTGATAATCAGTTCACGTGTTTCATCCTTGATTTGCAAATGTGGTGCAATAGGGGCTTTAGAATGATTCTTAAGTGAAGAGATATGACCTTTAAATCTATTCACCCACTTACACACTGTTTTACGTGTGGTATTAAACTCCAAGGCTACTGCTGTGATTGATTTGAGTTCATGGTATCTAGCTACCATTGCTTTTCTAATCTCTAAAGGCTCTTTTGAATCCTTTAGAAAGTCACTATACGTTAAAATATTACTTGCCAACATGTTTATTCTCCTTGACTTTTTAGTGGTTTAAGAAATCTTGGAAATATTATATCCATCTTCTTTAGGTGGATACCATGTTGGTGTAATCTACAAGTGGTTCGATTTATGGGGTTCATTATATATTGGATTTTAGGTACAATTATCTATCATTTTTTAGTTTGAAATAATTACTTTATCTCTTACTAAGAGAATGATAGACCTACAAAGGCTCACAATGAAAATAATCTCCACAGAAGATAAACAAATAATACTAGACAGTATCCGCGATATTCCAGACTTCCCAAAACCTGGCATCATCTTTAAAGACATCAGTACCCTACTTTCTAACTCTAAAGCATTAGATACCCTCATGACACATCTTGAAGAAAGATACAAGAGCTATGATTTAGACTATATAGCAGGTATTGATGCACGGGGTTTTATATTTGGCAGTATTTTGGCAGATAGACTGGGTATTGGCTTTGTACCAGTGAGAAAAAAAGGAAAACTACCCTATACCACGGTTGCCGAAAAATATACGCTTGAGTATGGTTTTGATGAAGTTGAAATTCATATAGATGCCTTTAGCTATGAAAGAGAAGAAAACACACCTGCAAGAGTGCTACTTATAGATGACCTCATAGCTACAGGAGGTACAGCAAAAGCAGCAGCTAGCCTCATTGACAAAGTGGGTGCATCCTGTGTAGAGGTTTGTTTCATTATGGAACTTGCCTTCCTCAATGGACGCAAAGGGTTTAATGTTCCTGTCTACTCTGTTTTAGTAGAAGAGTAGAAAACATTATAACCTACGTCGTTGTGCTCTTGCTACGTGTGTAGGCGTACTAGATCGCATTCTTACTTGTTCCATATAGGCACTTTGCCCACCTGACAAACTTCGTTGCCTAGTTGCTTGTCTCATGTCTATTTGTCTATAGTTAGTAGTATTTATTTTACTATGGCGTACTTTTCTTTGGCTATTATGTGTATTCGTATTACTTTGTCTATAATGTTTTCCATTATTTAAACGTCTATTTTTATCTCTCACCATTCTTCTGTAATCGCTTGAACGTTTATAGTTTTTTTGATTGCTATAGTATCCATGTCTACCATTGTATGCTTGATATCGTCTACCATTGTAGTATCTGTGTCCTCTATTATAGTAATGACCATATCTGAAAACTCTATCACCATAATAATAGAGTCCATCACGATAATTTCCTCCATAATAGTAAAGACCATTAAAGAAATAATACGGTCTGTCATAATAATAAGGATAGCCATAGGTTGATAAGTTTACCCCAATAGTAGGTCCAACTTGATTTCTATAGGTATTTGGATAGGCACTATCTACAGGTACACAACCTGTAAAAAATAAAGTAGACGATAGAGCTACAAAGAGTGAAAGGCGTTTTGCTTTTTTTATCATTTAAAATCCTTTAGATAATTTTCTCTATTATAAAAAACAACTGTGTATCGATTGTGAACTAAGGGTTCAATTGGATATAATGACGAAAATTAACTTAAAGAGTACCTATGTGTGATTTCAATACCTTAAGTGATGAAGATAAACTAATACATCATGAAAAACTTTTAACTTGTGCCAATAATTTTGGTGGACTAAACTTCTTTTTACAGCTTTTAGAAGCCATACGTGAGACAAAACCTCACCCTATAACATCTGGAAACTCAACATTTGACATAGAACTAGGTAGTATTTCTTGGAATAAAGTCATCTTTAATGACAAGTTACAACTGCTACTCAAAGCACGTGTCAATGAAAGTAAGCAAAATAATCTACTTCCCAAAAAAGATGCTAAAAACTATAAAAAAATACTCAATGTGGTACGTACCCTCAAACCTATTGTATTTCAAGTAAAACCAGCCAATAAAGAAGATGGAACAGGATTTTTCTTTCAACCTTTTGATATTATAGATGAAAATACTACCAAACTCAATCCTGTCTTTGATGCACTTTTTTTCTGTTCTGTCGATACAGTAAAAAAAGTACTTACTTATAAGCCAAAGGCTTAGTACTTATGGTATTTGGTCAAAAACGTTCAGACGTAAAGTATGGTATGAATGTAGGTATAGTATTAAAAGAAGACCAGTCTACTGGTTACATCACTTACGGTAAAGTACAAAAAATTCTTACCAATGCTTCAACTCATCCTCATGGTATAAAAGTGCGTTTGAGTTCAGGTGAAGTCGGTCGCGTTAAAGAGTTTGTAGCCTAATGACACTCTTTATAGATGGAGATGCATTTCCTAACCTACTCAAACCCATTGTCTTACGAAGTATAGAAAGGCTCTCTCTTCCTACTAAAGTCATAGCCAATAAAAAGATACATATAGGTAAGTCAAGTCATATAGAATACATTGTAGTTGATCAAGGGGCTGATGAAGCAGACCATTACATTGTAGCTTTGTGTTGCGAGGGGGACTTAGTCATCACAGCAGACATACCCTTAGCAGACCGTATCATTAGTAAAAATGCACATGCTCTAGACCATAGAGGTGAGCTTTATAGTGTAGACAACATCAAACAATACCTAGCCATGAGAAATCTCATGGAGAGTATACGAGAGAGTGGAGAAATGACAGGTGGTCCAAAAGCTTTTGGCACTAAAGATGCCCATGCTTTTGCAAATCAATTGAATGCTTTTTTGAGTAAATATTTGTAAGGTGTTGTGTCCTCACAACACCGAAACTTATTATTGCTGTTGTCGTGGGACAACACACTACAAAAACTATTTTAGTGCTTCACCTCGTAATACATCCAATACATTCGTAGCATAACACCCTTTTGGAAGTACAAAACTCAACTCATAATGGGCTTTCTCTTCTACATAGTTTTTGGTAATTTCAGTAACTTGTATCCACGCGTATCGTCTGGCTCCATTGAGGTTCATCTCGTTAGCATAAGGTGCTTCTATTACACCCGATACTGATTCTGATGTTCTCATTTTTTTTCCGGGCAATAGTCCTGCTGGAGCAATATCTTTTGTTTCAAAACGTTTTGCTTCTTCTTCTAAATTTTCGACATTAAAAATACGACCATAGGGGTAGTGCATCATTACATCTCCCTCTAGAAGTTTATAGAAGTTTGGTTGTGCTTTTGTTCCTTTAAGTGAACCTACTTCTAGTCCTATCACTTGTTCTGTCTCTGCTTCAGTAAACTTTTCTAAAAGATGGTTAATTTCCATACGCCGTGATAACCAATTGTTAAACAAATAAGACTGATAAGAGCCCATTAAAAATTCTCTCTTCTTGCGATCACGCATCTTCAGTGTACCTTCTATAAGCTTCTTTCCATCTACCCAATTATCTCCATCATTACCAAAACGCTGGTTACCAAAGTAGTTCGGCACACCATTTTTCTTTATCCATTTTAGTACAGAGTCTAGCTTGTCTTTTTGTACACCCAGTACCTTTTTAAGTCGCATATTAAAACGATTACCTTTGAGATGTCCTACACGTATTTTATTGTTGTGTCTAACCGTGGAAAGTATTTTGATTTTATCATGGCTAAATGCTTTGAGTTTCTCTTCATGTATTGCCAATATAGAAATATACTGCATTGTCATGGCATGTTTATCTTTTAGTCCAGCATAGCCCATGTCACGTCTGCGTATACCTACATGGTTGGAGATGGCATCTAGCATCTCCCATGTTGTCATCTCTTTTTTACGTACATGCAGCACAAGATGTTCACCCTCACCTGTAAATTCATACAGAGGTATCTCCTCTACAGTAAAATCACGCGCAGAGGTATTAAATACAAATTCATTTTTTATGTTTATGGGGTAGATTAATTTCATGAAGTTCTTTCTAATTATAGTGAGTGATATTTTAGCTGAAAGATAATTAATTTACATATTACAGATTTGGGGTATACTTCTCTTATGGCAAAGAAAAAGAAAAAATATCTTATAAAACTCAACAATAAAATACGAAACTATTTTAACGGACTTCCTTTTGATGAAGGTGTAGAAACACTAGATGATGACAAACTCATAGAGCTTGTTATGTTGCTTGAAATGAACCTCCCCTCACATGAACATGATGATATGGTAAGAGCATTAAGACGTGTTTGGTCAGAAGAAGGTGCTGGTACGCGTGAATTGATTGTTAGTTACCTTACTAAAGGTCATAAGTCTACGCACTCAGGAGAGAGAGAAAAACATCACGATGATAAAGTAGGAAAGATACTCAATATACTTTCGAGTATGGAGTACACTGCACAAGAAGAGAACTTTATACTCGAGTCATTTATAGATGCAAAACACTCTAAAATAACCCCAGAAAAAATACGCAATAAACTCATTTATTCACGCATTAAAAACCAACTACTTTACCTTGAAAAGTCTCTAGATGTTACCTTTACTACAAGTAACGAAATGGAGTTTTACCATAGCTTTACTTTTAGCTTAAAAAACATAGATTTCAATAAACTACTTTTATGCAAATCTGACACTATTAATTTAGATGAAATTCAAACTTTACCTAAGGAAGAAAGTGTACATGTTTTACGTCAAATAAAAGAAAAAACGTTAGATCAAAAACGCATAGAACTTGAAACATTTCTAACTGCACTCTTTGAAAACAAACACCCCTACTTTTCAAATGACATAATAGAACAGTCATTGAAGTCTATGCCTCCTGAAAGCATGTTTTCACACGCACCCATAGAGCTTGAAACGATTGAAAAGATATTAATTAATATTAGTGAAAAATATGATATATTTGAGAGTACAGACCATCTTATAGTAGAGAAAGAGAAGAGCTATGATTTATACGGTTCTACACTTTACTATACAACCTCAGTATCGTATGAAAAGTCTTACTTTTACCACTTACTTTGGCAAGGAAAACCTCTACCTATAAAAGATGACATAAACAGAGTCAATGATGACCTTTTAGCCCACTTCAAAATGGCTATAGATGTTGTTTTAGATGATATGAAAATGGCTTCTGATAAATTAGATGTATCTATAGATGTTTTACATGATTTTATTGTACGTTTTGTAGAACCTCAAATACGCTCTTCTCATACATTAAAATTTAAAGAAAAAACCAAAAGACGTATACTCTTTCACTTTCAAGACTACATCAAACCTTTACTAGAGAAACAAAAGCGTGAAGAGTTACTTGCTAAGACCATTCGCGATTTTAAAAACCTCTTTCCTCTTGCACGAGAGCTTAAACGTAAGATAGTCTTTCATGTTGGACCTACAAATTCTGGTAAAACCTACCAAGCACTCAAGCAACTTAAAGTTGCTACTACGGGGTACTATTTGGCACCTTTGCGTTTGTTGGCACTTGAAGGCTATGAAAATCTAAAAAAAGATGGCGTACATGTCTCTCTCATTACAGGAGAAGAAGAGATTATAGACGAAGAGTCTACACATATTTCCTCTACCATAGAGATGATGAATAACTCAGTCGATGTCGATGTCTGTGTCATAGATGAGATACAAATGATAAGTGACAGAGACCGTGGTTGGGCATGGGCAAATGCACTCATGGGCGTACCTGCAAAAAAAGTAATACTCACAGGTTCTGTCAATGCACTAAATGCCGTAGAAAAACTCTGTGAGTATTTGGGTGAATCGTTAGAGGTCATCTACTTTGAACGTAAAAATGAACTGGCTATGATGGACAAGCCAACTTCCATGAAGAAAATAGAGCCTCAAACTGCTGTGGTAGCATTTTCTCGTCGTGATGTACTCTCTTTAAAACAACAGCTTAGTGAACGATACTCTGTCTCAGTAGTCTACGGTAACCTCTCACCAGAAGTTAGACGTGAAGAAGCCAGACGTTTTAGAGAAGGAGAAAGTCAAATACTTGTCTCAACCGATGCCATAGCTATGGGACTTAACCTCCCCATAAAGACCTTACTCTTTGCCAAAGACAACAAGTTTGATGGACTACGTAGACGTGAACTACTCCCCACAGAAGTTTCTCAAATAGCAGGACGTGCAGGACGTTATGGTTTTGAAGAAAAAGGGTATGTCGGGGCTTTAGATGAGAATGCATTAAGTACTATCACTTCTACCTTCCATGCCCCTCTTCCTGACATAGAGTTACCAGTCTCTGTCATGGCTAGTCTTGAACATGTCATGCTCATAGGAGACATACTAGAGAGTGAAGATATTTCACATATTTTAGGTTTCTTTGCCGATAACATGGAGTTTGAAGGACCTTTTAGGGCAGCAAATATCAGTTCCATGCTAGAAATAGCTGCCATTGTCGATGAGTATCAGTTAGACTTAAAAACACGTTTTTATCTTAGCTGTGCACCTGCGAGTATCTCTTCACCTTACATAGAGTCTGTCTTTCATCGTTATATCACACAGATAGAAGCTGGGGGAACGGTACTTTACATTCCACCACGTGACTTACCTGCTTTTGCACAGACCAATGACATGCTTCTTAACGCAGAAGACAGAGTACGTGAAATATCACTCTACTTGTGGCTTAGTTTCAAGTTTCCTGACATTTTTCAAGATGTAGACAAGGCATTGCAAGCAAGAGTAAGACTTAACAGTTACATAGAAAACTCTTTACGTCAAGGACACTTTACAAAAAAATGCCGTCGTTGTTCAAAAGTCTTAGACTTCTCTTATAGGTTTAGTATTTGTGATGCTTGTCATTCACGTAACAAATATGGTAATGACTCAAGAGGAGATGGCAACAGTGCACCACGTGGGGGCTACAGAAAGAGACGAAGACGATAACATCTCTAGTCAACTTCAACGTGCACTATTTTATGATTTGAAAATATATCAAAATTATTTGTATTTTTATTGATGCTCACTTTGAGTGTATTGTTGTCTAAAAATACCACATCTAAATCTGAAGGAAATTGTACATTTGTCAAAATATCTTTGCTATGTAGTGGCTTAAAGTAGAGTATGTGTGATGACTTAGAGGTAAGCCCAATGGTCACTTCATTTTTTGTAATGGTATGTAACCTCTCATGAAGTACGGTTGTCTCAAAACGCCATGAAATCTTTGTATTTTCACCTTTACTACTATACTCAACCTCTGCACGGTATTGACTGTTATACTTCAACCTTTCGAGAGGGAACAGTACAAATTGTCTATTGCTAAGGCGTTGATTGGGGTCATTTTCGCTATCCATGAGACGTACATTTGTTAGTTCTTGTCCTTTGTGGTTATAGAGCTTAAAAGTGTGTAGTGTTACATCATCAAAAAAGTAGTCATTAAACTCAACAGAGAGTGGAAAACCACTTACAGCATAATCGGGTAATGGATCTGGAGACTCTTCATAAAATACTGTTGGTACATCTTTTTGATGGCTATAGGGGTAAGTAATCACTTTAGGATTATACTCTTTATGTATGTTATTTGCTTTTGCATAACTACCTGCATCTACACGATGTTCACTCTCTTTACAAACATTGTAAATGTACTTTCCAAACCCGTTAAAACTTTTATGTTGACATAGGTCAACTAAGTTACTATTTCCCATCACATACACAAAAGCACTTTGCTGTGTATCTACCTTGTTTTGTGCCACCCCTACACCAATTTCGTCTATGCTAGGATTTAAAAAACCAAACCTATGATAAATGGCAGAAAAAAGCCCCTCCATGGAACGCTTTGCAGAGTGACTCCTAGTAGACAAGTTCTCACTCACCATAGTAGAAGCATAGTTAGCATAGACAGTACGATCTTTGGGTTTTACACCTGTAAAATACTTTTTACCACTGGTCTCATAGTGCGAATGGTTTTGGTTTTCTACCAAGTAGTTCGCATGTGCTTGTGCAGCTAAAGTGAGTTTGTCATTGATAATAAGTGGATTCATATTCATGGACTTACGTATAGTATTTAACCGTGAGTGTGCTTCTAGTTTTTCAGAAGTGACATCCATAGGAGGCAATTTACGCAGTATAACTTCTTTTTTAACCAAAGGTGTATTCGCCCCTGATATTTGCCATAGTAATGCTATAAACAACACAGAAATCATCATAAAACTTAGTCGCATATGCTTCCTTATTATAAATAGGATTCAGTTATAATAACATAATAATTTGGGATTAAGGCTAACAAAACATGGCACAACAATACAAAGTTACCTCAAGAGGTAAACTGCTTCCTTTTCTTTTTGAGACGCTTACTACGCATGAAGGTTGGTCTAAAAAAACAGTAAAACAACGTCTTCAAGGCTCTTCTATATTTGTCAATGAACAGGTACAAACCAAACATGACTATATTGTAAATGTAGGAGATATTGTAGCCGTTGGTGTAGCTCAACGTACAGGACACCACACCAATAAGCAAGCTACAAAACTAGAAATACTCCATCAAGACAAAGACCTTATTGCTATTAATAAACCTTCAGGTCTACTCTCAGTAGGTACAAATAAAGAAAATAAAAATCATGCCCTTGCCCTACTTCGCACCCAGATCACTAGAGGGAAACAGAGTGTCAAGCTTTGGCCAGTCCATAGACTTGACCGTGACACTTCTGGTATCTTGCTTTTTGCTAGCTCTAAAGAAGTACGTGAAGCAGTCATGGAGACATGGTCTACAACACAAAAAACATACCTAGCCGTAGTAGAGGGCATACCTAAAATAGACTCAGACACCATTTCTCAGCCCCTAAGACTCGATGAAAAAGAGTACCGTATGCATGTAGGAGTACATAAAGAAGCAAAACCTGCTGTAACCCACTACAAAACACTAGAGTCCACAACATCACACTCACTCCTAGAAGTAAACATAGAAACAGGAAGGCAACACCAAATACGTGCTCACATGGCATGGCTGGGTCATAGCATAGTAGGAGATGAACGTTATGGAACTAAGGGTGGTCGTATGGGACTTCATGCACATACACTCTCATTTGTACACCCTATCACTAAGAAAAAACTACAGTTAAGTGTAGAAGCTCCTAAAGCATTTTACGACTTACTTCAATAGGTGTAAAAAACCTTCACGATTGTTGTACCCTGTAAACTGATGCTTTATGGTCTCATCTTTAGAGTCTACCACATAAAGAATGGGGGTAAAACGTGTTTCAGCAAGTTGTTTTGGAAACTTGTCACTATTTAAGTTAAGCATTACAGGGGTAAACTTCTCTTGTATCTTTGCATTTATATCTGCTTTAGAGAGTATACGGTTTTCCAATTTTCTACACCAAGGACAAAAATTGGTAGTCATAAATACCATAAGCGGTTTACCTGTTTTTTTCGCTTTTGCAAGTGCTGTGTTATAGTTGGTCTCATAGTTCATGTGTGTAGCAAAATTTTCATGTTCAACGATATTTTTAGAGTTAGATATTTTTTTGTTGTCTTCTTTGTGTTGTAGAAGAAACCTTTGTAACATCTCTTCACTGGCATCTACCAATTGCTCTTCAAGCTCTTCGACATCTTTGGCTGGTACAAAACGTTTTGCATCCACATATGTCATAGCAAACACTTTATTTTCACTTCCCTCTCTTTTCACATACTCACCTAAACCCAACTCTACACGCACAGCTTTAGTATCGCCTACAGAGAAGTCTGTTAGCATAAGTCCAAGTACACGCGAAGGGTTTCCTTTTACATTAATTCCAAGTTCTGAAGATGTAGTTAAAAGAGCTTCTTTTAAGACATTATTGTGTCTTTTGTCTATCTGCATAGACATATTGGCTACGATGGGATCATACGCGTCTACACCAGTGAGTACGTAAAAACTTTGTGCGAACAATATACTTGTTGAGAGTACAGTAAGAAGGAGAGGTTTTATCATTGTTTTGCCTTATATTGGAGTATATCCATATTTATAAAATTATAGTATAGCTAAATATTTTCAAATAATCTGAGCTAAAATGATGACCAAAGCATACCTCACGCTTTTTGCAACAAAAACAATAACTATGAACTTTTTAATATTATACTGCAACACTCCAGCAATAAATGTCAAAGG
>JAYEFI010000164.1:2896-7298 GCA_034658615.1 Campylobacterota bacterium | reverse complement strand
AGTATTATTTCTATCTCAGAAGAGTCAAGCTCTACTTTTTTTGCTTTGCTTATGCGGTCTTCTTGTAGTTTTACATTGAGCTCATCATCTTGAAGTGCCATAATCTGGATTGCCAAGTAGGCTGCATTTACAGCACCTGCTCTACCAATGGCTAGTGTACCTACGGGCATACCATCTGACATCATCACTGTAGAGAGAAGAGCATCTTCACCGTTAAGTGCACCAGATTCTATAGGAACGCCCAGTACTGGTTTGGTGGTATTGGCAGCAACCGTTCCAGCCAAATGTGCTGCCATACCTGCGGCTGTTATGAACACCTGTGCACCTTTGTCTTCTGCTGTTTTTATGTAGTGCTTGGTTCGTTCGGGACTCTTGTGTGCAGAAGAGACAATAAGTTCATAAGGCACACCAAATTTTTTCAATGTTTCTGCACATTCAGACATGATAGAATAATCACTTTTTGAAGCGATGACTATAGATACAAATTTCATTATTTATCCTTTAACTTTTATCTTGTTCTAGTTTCATTTTCTAATTTCATTGGAGTAGAAGTTTCTGTTAAGCCTTTTTTCTCCAAAGCCTCAGCAATTTCACGTCTTAAAATCGTATAGCCCGGTAAGGCTGTAGGTAATAAAATATCATTGACATTACCAGAGTGCACACATTCAAGTTCTTTACCCTCTTTGGTGGTTAGCTTTTTAAATATAATGACATACTGTCCGTTTACCTCTTCTATTTTACCTATGTCGTTGTCTACTAAATCTACAGTTGCCCCTACGGGTAGTACTATTTCCACTGCATCACCTAAACATGTTTTGTCTTTACATTTCCATGTTAGTCCATCTTCACTGACAAGTCCAGCTACTTGGTGCGTACCATATTGGATAGAAAATGCGTTAGACTCTGTGTCATTTCTATCAAAAGGACGTGAAAGCAAATATGCGTCTGTAAACCCACGGTTTTGCGTAGTACCTAATTCTTTTTGGTAACGTGCCTCATCAAAATCATTCGCATAGTAATCATCTATAGCATGACGATATGCTTTTGTCACCACACCAGCATAGTATGGAGACTTTGTTCGACCTTCGATTTTAAGAGAGTCTATGACACCTGATTTCATTATCTCATCTACATGTGATGCCATATTCATATCTTTTGCATTCATGATGTACGTACCTATGCCCTCTTCTTCATCAAGTCTAAAGGTCGTACCAGACTCAGGGTTATGTGCATAAATTTCATAAGGAAAACGACAGTCATTTGCACAGCTACCACGGTTGGGTACACGTCCTGTTTGCAGTGAAGAGATGAGACAACGTCCAGAGTAAGCAAAACACATAGAACCATGCACAAATATCTCTAATTCTAAATCTGGTAGATGATTTTTAATAGATTCACAGTCCTTAAGACTTATTTCACGTGCAACAATAATACGCTTTACGCCCAAATCATAATACACTTCTGCATCCATGGCATTCATTACATTGGCTTGTGTAGAGAGATGTATGGGAATATCGGGTGCAATTTTGTGAGCAATTTTCACTACGCCTGGAGAAGATACAATCAATGCATCTGGTTTTAACTCTGCTATTTTAGCAATATGATTTTCATAGAGTTTTAGTTGTGAATTGAAAGGAAAAGAGTTTACCGTAGAGTAGACTTTTTTGCCACGCTCATGGGCATAAGCTATACCTTCCGCATACGCTTCCATGTCAAATTCTTTCCCCGAACGTATACGCAATGAAAAAGTACTTGTCCCTCCATATACTGCGTCAGCCCCATAGTTTAGAGCTATTTTCATCTTCTCTAAGTTACCTGCTGGTGCTAAAAGTTCTACTTTGTTTTGTTTTATCACTTATTTTCTCATTTACTTTTCATTGGGAGTGATGACTTCAGTCTCACCTAAAATTTGGGTGGGACTAAAGTCTCCACTTCCTTGTATTTTTTCGTTCCTATCGTCTCGATGGGAATACATATGACTATCTCAAGTTTTAAAACTATTCAAACGACGATATGCGTTCCCACGCAAAGCATGGGAATAAGGTTATAAATATTGTTCTTATTCTACCCTATTAGTAGTAAAAAGTAGTTTTATGCTAAAATCAACCTATGAATAAACCAATAAGAGTAGACTTACACAACCACACCACTCGTTGCAATCATGCAGAAGGTACAGTAGACGAATATATACAAAAAGCCATAGAACTAGGCATTGACATTTACGGATTTTCAGAACATGCTCCAATGGACTTTGACCCTCACTATCGTCTCTCTTTTAATGAAATGGATGCCTATGTTAAAGATATACTTCATGCTAAAGAGAAGTACAAAAATGACATTGATATTCTTTTAGGATATGAAGTAGACTGGCTTCCAGGACACATGGATACTAGAGTCCTAAAAGCCAATGTAGATTACCTAATAGGCTCAGTCCACTTCATAGACAAATGGAGTTTTGACAACCCAGAGTTTATTGGAGGTTGGGAGAGTAAAAATATAGATGAAATCTGGACAGCCTACTTTGAAGCTACAGAAGCCATGTCAAAGTCTGGACAGTTTGATATTGTTGGACATCTAGATCTCATAAAAGTCTTTAAATTCATGCCAAAAAAAGATGTCCGTCTATTGGCAAAAAATGCATTAGAGGCTATAAAAAAATCCAACATGGTACTAGAACTCAATGCCGCAGGTCTTCGTAAACCCATAGGAGAGATATACCCATCAAAACCTTTACTTGAAGTGGCTTACGAGATGGAAATACCTATTACCTTCTCTTCTGATGCCCATGCGGTAGACCAAGTCGGCTTCTCTTATGACAAAGTAACCACCCTTGCCAAAGAAGTAGGTTACACTAAGGCTGTTACTTTTCAAGGACGAGATAAACAATTGGTTACTTTTTAATCAACAATACTTATATAGCTAATAATTTAATGGCTATAATAATGAGATAAAAATTAATTTTAGGAGCGTTTTATGGGTAAATTTGTAAATAATACAGATGAGTTTTTTAAATATTGTGAAGAGAATGAGGTAGAGTTTGTAGATTTTAGATTTACAGACATCAAAGGTGCATGGCACCATATCTCTTACCGTATGTCCGCTGTAGAAGCTAGTCAACTAGAAGCTGGTATTCCATTTGATGGTTCATCTATTGAGAACTGGCAACCGATTGAAAAGTCAGATATGCTACTTAAACCCGATGTTCCAACTGCATTCCTTGACCCGTTTACAGCTGATTCTACAATCATTGTTATCTGTGATGTGTATGACATCTATAAAAATGATCTTTATGAAAGATGTCCAAGATCTATCGCTAAAAAAACATTAAAATACATGGAAGAAAGTGGCGTAGGTGACGATGCATTTTTTGGTCCTGAAAATGAGTTCTTTATCTTTGATGATGTAAAAATCTGGTCAGGTATCAACCAAACAGGTTACAGAGTTGAATCTGAAGAGGGTGAGTGGAGTGCAGACACTAGCTATGAATTTGGTAACATGGGTCACAGACCAGGTACAAAAGGTGGTTATTTCCCAACAATGCCAACAGATACAATGGTTGACCTTAGAGCTGAAATGATGTTGCTTCTTGAAGAAGTAGGTTTGACTGTAATGCTTGGTCACCATGAAGTTGCTCAAGCACAAGGTGAGATTGGTATCAAGTTTGGTAACATGATTGAAGCTGCTGACAATGTACAAAAATACAAATATGTTGTAAAAATGGTAGCACACCTTAACGGAAAATCTGCAACATTCATGCCTAAACCACTTTATGGTGACAATGGTAACGGTATGCACGTTCACCAGTCTATCTGGAAAGATGGTAAAAACATGTTCTATAAAGAGGGTGCATATGCAAACCTCTCTGAAATGGCACTACAATATCTTGGTGGGGTATTTAGACACTCAGGTGCGGTTGCATCATTTACAAACCCAAGTACAAACTCATACAAAAGACTTGTTCCAGGATTTGAAGCACCAAGCATCTTAACATACTCTTCTCAAAACCGTTCAGCTGCTTGTCGTATCCCTTATGGTGCAGGTGAAATGGCTACTAGAATTGAGACTAGATTCCCAGACTCAACTGCTTGTCCTTACCTTTGTTTTGCTGTACTTATGTTAGCAGGTCTTGATGGTATCAAAAATGCTGATGTACCTGTTGGACCAATGGACATTGACCTCTTTGAATTAACACTAGATGAGATCAAAGAGAAGAACATTCCACAAATGCCTCGTACACTTAGAGAATCACTTGAAGGGCTTCGTGAAGACTATGCGTTCCTTACTCCTGTCATGTCAGAAGAGTTTATCAATACATATAGAACATATATGTTTGCTAGTCAAGTACATGAAGATGAAGCTAGACCTACAGGATTTGAGTTTAAAACTACTTATTCTTGTTAAT
>JAYEFI010000164.1:0-2796 GCA_034658615.1 Campylobacterota bacterium | reverse complement strand
TGCTAGTTTGTGGCAAAGGTGAGTGTTTAGTAAAAAATTCCTCTTTACCTTTGTATACACTAGACTTTACACCCTCAGGCTTGTCAAATACACGTTGTACATTTGGGTACATTTCTAAAAGTTTTTTATAATAATACGCAAATGCAGGTGCAGCCATGGCCCCACCTGTTGCCCCTTTACCTATGGGTTTATTGTCATCTCTTCCAACCCATGAGACTACTTCAATGGTTGGAGAATAACCACAAAACCATGCGTCTATGTTGCTATTGGTGGTACCTGTTTTTCCTGCTAGTTCTATACCTTCTACACGTGCATTTCTACCCGTGCCTCTCTGTACGACCTCTTTGAGTACATCTGTCATGAGGTATGCCTGTTCTGGTGTTGTAAAATTGTCTATCTCTTTAGGGCGTGTCTCATAAATCACTGCTCCCTCTTTTGCAATAATTTTACTCACCAGTCTAGGTGCTATCATGTGCCCCTTATTTGCAAAAACAGAAAATATTTGTGCCATCTTAAGTGGGCTAAGTCCTAAATTACCTAGAGCAATAGACATATCTTTGGGAATATGTGACACATCTAAAAAAGCTAATCTTTTACGAATTGTACTTACTCCTAAATCTGACACTAAATTAATAGTAGCTAAATTACGTGAATGCACTAACGCCTCACGAAGTGAAATAAACCCTTTAAAGTTATGCTCATAATTACGTGGTGCCCATACCTTCTTTTTACCCTTATGTGTATATTCAAATGTTCTAGCAAGGTCTGTAAGTGGTGTTGCAGGGTTGTACCCCATGTCTATCGCTGTTTGATAAATAAAAGGTTTAAATGCTGAGCCTGGTTGCCTGTTGGCTCTTGTCACACGGTTAAATTCTGAGCTTTTATATGAAACTCCTCCTACCATAGCCAATATATCTCCAGTTTTACTCTCGACCGCCACAAAGGCTGCATTAAGTTTGGAACTGTTGGCATCTTCATTGTACTTTTTTAAAGCATTTTTATGCGAAATTTTTACCGCTTCTTTTGCAATATTCTGCTGTTTTATATCTATGGTCGTATAGATTTTGTACCCACCCGTACGTATGTCACCCAATTTACCTCTAAAACGTCTTAACACTTCATCGACTATATAAGGTGCTACATTTTGTGTAAGGGTTGTCTTATGTACTACTGGTGTCTCTTTCACTGCATCGATGTAGTCTTTTTGCGTAATCCACCCAATACTTTTCATCCTATATAAAACATTATTAGCACGATTTAACGCTCTTTTGTAATGTCTTAAAGGATTATAAAAGCTAGGTGCATTGGGTATACCTACCAACATAGCAGACTCTTTGAGTGTCAGCGCATCTAACTCTTTATGAAAATACCCATTGGCTGCTGTTTTAACACCAAAGTAGTTATTGCCATATGAAATTTCATTTAAGTATCGTTCAAGTATATCTTCCTTACTTAACTCATGTTCAATTTTCATTGCCAATATCGCTTCTTTAAGTTTACGTACTAGTTTTTTATCATTGGTGAGAAGCTTATTTTTAATCAGTTGCTGTGTGAGTGTAGACCCCCCCTCCACAAAAGCTCCTGCTTTAATATCTTTAATAATAGCTCTAAGAATTGCATCTGGGTTCACACCATTGTGTTCAAAAAATCTTGTATCTTCCATAGCTATAAGACCTTCAATGAGCCTACCAGGTATCTCGTCGTAACGGGCATAAAGTCTGTGTTGTTTTTTAAAAATATAAGCTAATTTCACCCCGTTTCTATCTAAAATTACGGAAGAGGTTTCAGGTTTATAGTTTATGAGTTTATCTGCATTTAAAGAGACTTGTTCATAGGCATACACAAAAGCTCCAGCCAAGGCAATTGCCACAAGAATAGCTAAAACAATAGAACCTTTTAAAACAGCATTAAACACCCGTATACCCCTTTATTTATAGTCGACTATTGTACCGTGTTATGGCTAATAAGTGCTAACACATGCCTTATTTTCTGTTTAGAGACAGAAAGATTCAATATCACACGCATGATAGGACGTTCTACGGTCGGTTGACGTATTGCCCCAACCAAATAACCTTGATCCATCAGACCTTTTTGCATAAATTGCGTATGTACATTATTTGGCATCTCTATAGGCACAATAAGACTAAAACAGACTCGATTTAATGCTTTTCTTACTAAAAGTTGCCTCTGTAGTATCTTTTTATTATACTTTGTAGCATGTTTTTGTATATGTTGGAGGTTAACCAGTGCTAAAGCTGTGTCAAATACAGAAGGTGCTGTAGAGTAAATAATAGGTTTAGCTCGGTTAACCAAAAAAGTAATAATATGAGATGAGGCCAAAATATATGCACCATAGGAACCATAAGCCTTACCTAGTGTTCCCATTTTAATATGTCGTTCATTAATCGCAATGCCATAGTATTCAAAAATGCCTAAAAGTTTTAAACCTAAAACACCGGATGAATGTGCTTCATCGACTATCATGATTGCTTGAGCTTTATCGCAGACTGTAAATATATTTTTACTACAAAGATCACCACTCATAGAATAAACACCCTCAACAGCGACAATCTGTCTTTTTGCAGGATTCTCTTCGAGTTTTTGACGTAAATCTTCTGCATCATTATGCTTAAATTTCACTACCCTGTCGCCAAGTAATTCAGACGCCATAACACCTGAAGCATGATACTCTTCATCCATAAAAAGCATATCACCTTTACGTACCAACGCCTCAATAAGAGCCATATTTGCTAAGTACCCTGAGCCTACTACCAAACCCTCTTCAAATCCATTTTG
>JAYEFI010000163.1:0-7374 GCA_034658615.1 Campylobacterota bacterium | reverse complement strand
ATGTCTATTCTTTGCTGTTCTGTCGGCTTGTTTGTGCCGATATCCTTTCTGTCCTGTATTTCTTGCTATCTCTTTTGAAATGCTACCTTGTGAGCGACCCAGTGCCTCTGCTATCTTCTTTTGAGAAGTTTCTTTTCTAATCTCTACTTCGATATAATATCTCTCTTGGAGAGTTAGTTGGTTATATGCCATTTTTTACCCTTTAAGCTTTGTTGTGATTGCTTAAGTGTATCTAACTCTTCTTGATATCCACTACAGCAATTTACTTTTAGGGTATTCGCTTATGATGTGAATCCAAGCCACACTTTTTTAGAAGGAACCGAAAATAATTTATGATTAAAAATATAATGATTACCATACTGCTTATTCTTGTGGCTTATTTGTCTCAAGATTATTTTAGCACAACACTACCGACACAAGAAAAACCAGAAGTGCCTGAGAAAAAATTGTCTGAAAGTAGTATTCAAAAGCAGCTAGATAGTGTTGAAAAAGTATCTTACCATAAACCTATGAAACAGCAACAAATAAATACATATAATGAAAAGATGACTCTCGACGCACTTTTATTACAACATAAGTTTTATGATGCACTCACATTTTATTTGGACAATAGTTCAAATGTAAATATGAAAAAAATAGAAACATATTTAGCAACACTTGCAAAAAATAAACCTACATTGGCATTAGAATATATGCATGTATTTTTGGACAATGAGAGTGAAAGTAGCGTTGGCAAACTTATGATTGAAACCTACATTGAGCAAAATGAATTTGCTAAGGCAATTAAGTACATTATAGAAACAAAAGAGAGTTATGTTTCAGAACATGAAGATAAAAGACTACATGCACAGCTAATTCAAGTCTCTAAAAAGTATATTGACAGGCTTATGGATAGAGAAGAATTTGGTTTGCTTATTGCTTTTTTAGAAGAGATGATAGCCTATGATGATGCACAAAGTTTTTACTCTTTTAAGTTGGCACAAGTTTTTATGGGTTTAGATAAAACTGAGGAAGCCAGTGTGTTGTTGCATACCTTACAATATGATGACACTTATGAACAAAATGCAAAAAAACTTTTAGAGACAATAGAAAAAAATGAAGAAGAAAGTTATGATTATAGCATCCCATTAGAAAAACGTGGTGCACATTATGTGGTTACTGTTATTTTGGATGGTACATCGTTTAATCTGCTCTTAGATACAGGTGCTACTTACATATTTATAGATGAAGATAAAGCTTCCATGTTGGAGGTAATAAGAGATGATTTAGTATTACAAACAGCAGGAAACGACATTAATGCGAAGCTTTCTAAAGCTTCAAGTATGAGGGTTGGAGATTTGGAACTTTCAAATATAAAAGTAACCGTGGCACCGTTTAAGAGAGAAGGTGTTGACGGCTTACTTGGTATGAACTTTTTGAAAAAGTTCAACTTTTACATTGACCAAGATAAGCATACTTTGCATTTAAATGCAAAGTAGTAAAATTCGCTTATTTATCGGGATAGAGGTTTATAATGATTTTAGCAGGGTCTTGTAAATCTGTAATACTTACCTTCACTTTTTTAGAGAGCTCTATAATAAATTTTATTTTATCTTTCCCAATATATCTGTCTATATAAATAACATTAATAAGATCACTTTTATTAAAAAGTTCACTTTGACTATTAATGAGTGATGAGAAAGCTTTATATCCTTCAAGTGTACCTACAATTCGATTATTGTAAGGTTCATATTTAAACGAATAGAGTCCAGTTAAGGCTGCCTTATTCACAGGTGCAACATTATAGCCTCCCCACTCATAGCTTCCTAATGTCAAAGAAGTGAACTCACCATGTAAATCAATTTGAATGAGACCCATGTCTAGTTTATTACTATTTTGACCACCAGAAAATGTTTGTAAAGTTTGTGTGCTTGAAGTATTTGTATCTGTTTGATCTTGTTTCCCTATTATTTGTGTTATAGGAATATCAGCTCTATTTTGTACTTCTGACGATGTGCGGGTAGGTTTATGACGCTTAATCACCTTTGGTTTTGTAGATTGTTTAATTCTAGGATGATTAATTTTTGACTTTTCAGGTATAACAGTATTTATAATAGGTATATTTTTTAATGAAAAACCATTTAATTTAGCTAATTTATCTTTTAAATAAAAAGGTTTATCTTTAGAAGATGCTTTTTTCTTTTTTAGTGCTTTTTTGGTACTTTTTGGTGTTGCTTTTGGCGTATTCTTTTTTTCAACTTTATTCTTTGCTGTGTCTTTAGGTACAGGAACAGGCTTGGTGATACTGTTTAAAGGTTTGGTTGTTGGTAACTTTGGCAATGCTGGAAGTTGTGTAGACTGCGTAGCAGGTGCAGGCACTTCTTTTTTTACTTTTATTGTTTCAATACGCTGTGTAGTATTGTTGTCTATTTTCCTTGAATGGTTCTTGGAAGGCTTTTTGGAAGGCTTCTCGGAAGGGTTCGCAGTAATTTTTAAAAGTGGAAAATCATACTCTATTTTTTCTTTTTCTTTTGTTTGTACGTTTGTACTTATTTTATCGTGAAGACTTGGAATATATTTACCCCGTTCATAACAGCCTGAAGTCAGTAGAATGGCAGTAGATATAGAGAATAAAAGAGATTTTTTATGCATTCAGTATTACCTTTTATTTTCTAAATTTTTTGATAAATTTTCTAGGAGTTTAACCATCATTCTTACTCCAGCACCTGATGCACCATGAGGGTTTTCCCCCCAAGCATGCTCCACAAAAGCAGGACCTGCAATGTCAATGTGTGCCCATTTATTGGTATGTTTTTTGTTTATAAACTCAGATAAAAATTGTCCAGCTGTAATAGCACCACCATAACGTGTATTGGAGATGTTACATATGTCGGCTATTTCAGATTTGATAGTCTTTTTTAAGTAAGGGTTGAAATCTAGTGCCGTGGCAAGTTCGCCTGCGTTATGTGCTTCGTTGACTACAAGGTTTTGTACTTCTTTGTTGTGTCCCATGACAGAGGATGTGTAGTGTCCAACAGCCACAACAGAGGCACCAGTAAGTGTAGCAAAGTCAAAAAGGTAATCGGACTTTACTTCTTGTTGTGCATAACAAAGTACATCTGCTAGTACCAAGCGACCTTCTGCATCTGTGTTGCGTATCTCAATAGTTTTACCGTTTTTAGCGACAAGGACATCATCTGGCTTATAGGCATCACCACCTATCATGTTTTCAACTGCACCTACAAAACCGTGTACTTCTATAGGTAAGTCAAGTTCTGCAACTGCTTTCATAATGCCTAGTACAGCTGAACCGCCACCTTTGTCCGACTTCATGTTTACCATGAAATCTGCAGGTTTTAAACTCAATCCACCAGAATCATAAGTAAGACCTTTACCTACCAATGTAACAACTTTTTTAGCTTTTACTTTAGGTTTGTGAATAAGATGAATGACTCTAGGATTATGTCGGCTTGCGCGTGCAACAGCTAAAAGTGTCTCCATCTTCTCTTTTTTAAGTTTTTTGGGCTTGAGTATATGACAAGTCAAACCTGTATCTTCTGCAATACCTTCAGCAATGTTTGCCATGACATCGGGGTAACAGTCTTCAGGTGGAGTGTTGACAATGTCACGTGTAAAGTTTGTCGCATCTGCAATAATTTGTGCTTTATGAATCTGTTCTGATACCATCTCAATATCGAGAACAGTGTTATTATACTCTTCAAGTGAAATAGAGATATGTTCTATTTTACTTTCATTCTTGTCACTTTTATAGTTTTCAAACCTATAAGCACCTAGTATAAACCCTTCTACCATCGCTCTTAGAGAGTAAGTACAGCCTTTATTGGTGTAACTAGAAACTTTAATACTTTTATATTGCGTACCTAGTAGTGTTTTACAAGCACTTGCTGCAGCTGTTCGAAGGTTTTTGCTTTCTAGAGATACTGCACCTATATAGAGCCTGTTTTTTCCTACAAGTAAACAAGTTTCATCTTGTGCACAAGTAAAACCAGCTTTTTTTAAGAGTTTTTTATCTTGAACAAAACGGTGCTTTAAATCGTTCTCAATGACAAATATAATTTCAATGTCTGATTTAATTTCATTGGTGTTTGCTATAGTTAATTCAAAGTTCATTACTTACCTTAATTCAATACATAAATATGATGATTTTTCTTTTAAAGAGTATATCAAAATATTGGTAAATGTGTCATATATTTTTTAACAATAAATTTTATCTAAAGAGAATAGTTCATTTACATTACACTATAAATAAATCTAGTGAGACTTTTAAAAAAAGAGTCTTAAAACTTCTCTTAAAAATCATCTTTCAAAATATCTTGTGCTTGTATCATATCTTTATCTCCACGTCCAGAAAGATTGACCAGTATGGTTTTTCCTTTTACATCTTCAGGTTTCATCTTTTTCAAATAGGCAACAGCATGAGAGCTTTCAAAAGCAGGAATAATACCTTCTTTTTGAGAAAGCCATACAAAGGCATCTATGGCTTCATCGTCTGTAATGTGATTGTAACTTGCGATGTTTTCATCTTTTAAGTACGCATGTTCTGGACCAATGCCAGGGTAGTCAAGTCCTGCACTTATAGAATGGGCTTCTTGTATTTGCCCATCTTCATCTTGTAGCAAGTAAGAGAGTTGTCCATGTAGTACACCAGGGCTTCCTTTTTCAAGTGAACAGCCATGTTTTCCATCTAGTCCTTCGCCACCAGCTTCTATGCCTATGCACTCTACACTTTCATCTGCTAAAAAGTGATTGAAAATACCCAGTGCATTAGAGCCTCCACCTATACAGGCTATGACTTTGTCAGGTAAGCAACCCTCAACAATGTCTAGCTGTGCTTTGGCTTCCCAACCTATAATGCTTTGTATGTCACGTACCATCATAGGGTAAGGGTGTGGTCCTGCCACTGTACCTATGAGGTAGTAGGTGTCACGGGCGTGTGTGACCCAATGACGTATGGCATCGTTCATGGCATCTTTGAGTGTACGACTTCCAGACTCTACTGCATGTACTTTTGCACCAAGTAGTTTCATACGAAAGACGTTTAGTTCTTGACGTGCCACATCTTTGGCACCCATGAACACTTCACACTCTAAACCAAAAAGAGCTGCCACTGTAGCTGTAGCCACACCATGTTGTCCTGCACCAGTCTCAGCAATGATTTTCTTTTTACCTAAACGTTTTGCTAATACAGCTTGTGCTACACAGTGGTTTATCTTGTGTGCACCCGTGTGGTTTAAGTCTTCACGTTTTAAGTAGATTTTTGCATCTAGTTCACGAGAGATGTTTTCAGCAAAGTAAAGAGCAGAAGGACGACCGACATAGTTCTTGTAGTAGTAGTCAACTTCTTTCCAAAAGTCTTCATCGAAACGTACTGCTTCATAGTCTAATCGTAATTGTTCGAGTGCAGGCATGAGTGTTTCTGGTACAAAACGCCCTCCAAATCCTACTTGTTCTTCTAGGTTTCCACCAAAGTGTCCATTGTTATCTGGGTCATGTGGGCTTGGTTTTGGTATATATATTTCTTTACTTAAATCCATTTTTTTCTCTTTGTATAAATTGAAAAGATTATATCCAATAAGAGATTATAGGGTTATGACTTATGTTCTATGACTTCTACATCTTGAGGAGCGTCTATAGAGATGAGTCTCTCTCTTTTTGCCTTTTTGGAACGTATGTAGTACCCACCCATAGCACCGCCTGTTGCTGCAAGAGCTAGTAGACCAGCTGTTACCATTTGTGCAAATACAAAGAGAGCTCCTACACCTAATGCACCTGCAAAGGCTGCACCCACTTTAAAGTTTGCCTTAGCATGGGTTTTTGTACTCTCCACTGTTATGTTTCTTTGGGCTTCCTTGATGATGCGTTCTTTGTCACGTTGGGTCTCTTTACGTAAAGACTCACGCTCTTTTACAAAGCTATTTCTACTGTGGTGTGCTGCAATAGAAGCAAACCAAAAGGCAAGAGCTAAGGCTATAAACACTAAAGGCACAACAAAACGTAACATGCCCGAAGGCGTAAGCAGGTCATTGGGTGAGAGTATGACGAGTAAGTATGTGGCTACTTGTGCAAGAACAATACCAAAGAAAAATTTGAGTATATTTGTCATGCCAATACCCACCCAGAAACTAAAAATGCAACCCCAGCCAAGAAGCCACCTATGAGTGCATAAGGTATTTGTGTACGCACATGCTCTATGTGGTCACACCCTGCTGCCATGGAGCTAATAATGGTCGTGTCAGATATAGGTGAAGTGTGGTCACCAAAGACACCACCACTCATAACCGCTGCAATAAGTAGAGGGATGTGTATATCCATAGTCGCACCAAGTGCCAGTGCAATTGGAAGCATAATACTAAATGTACCCCAGCTAGTTCCTGTAGCAAACGCAGTTGCAGAAGAGACAAGGAACACCAGTAGAGGTATGAGCATAGGGGAGATGTTACCATCTAATAGGTGTGCAATGAACTGTGCAGTACCAAGGTCACCTATGACATCGCCAATGTAAATGGCAAAAAGTAGTATGAGTGTGACTGGTAACATCTCTCCCATGCCCTTGTAGAGTGATGTAAAAAAGTTTTTGTGGCTTATGTTTTTAGTAGGCACAAAATAAAAATACATAAAAATAAGTGTCACAATAGTCGCATAGTAGACAGAAGTAGAGCCAGAACCTGCAAATAAGTCGCCTTTACCCGTGTAGAGTAGTGCCAAAGGTACCATAGCTACCACGACAACAATGGGCAGTAACATATGCCAAAGTGATGGCTTAACATCTGTAGCAATGTGCTGGTTTTCAAACACTTTTGCCTTAGCATACTTCATAGGGCCTATGTTAATGTTAAAGAGAATGACAAGTAGTACAATAATGAGCGTCACCCAAGCATAGAAGTTAAAAACAATGGCTTCTACGAGTAAAGAGACGGCATCTCCAGTGATGACATGTGCATCAACAGCTGCAACAATAAGCCCTAAGAGTAATGCACCCCAGCCATTGAGTGGCACAAGCGTACATACAGGTGCAGAGGTGGAGTCACAAATGTAGGCCAGTTTTTCTCTACTTACATTGTTTTTGTCACACAGTGGTTTGGCAACGGTGGCAGCGACCATAGAAGTAATGCTAGACTCTATAAATATAACTACCCCCACAAAGTACGCCAAAAGCATAGCCCCTTTAGGTGAGTCTATGCGTTCAGACTTTAAAGAAAGATAGGCTACAAAACGATCAACCGCTCCAGCGTCAGAGAGTATGCGAATAATAGCACCCACAAGTAACATAAAGAGCAGGGTTTTGGTTATCCACCCTTGTGCAAACTGTGCGATGATGCCATCAAAAAGTGCAACTATTGTGTTTAAAAAAGAGAAGTCATTTAAAACCAAAAG
>JAYEFI010000162.1:0-7376 GCA_034658615.1 Campylobacterota bacterium | reverse complement strand
AGAGGTCCCCTTTAGAATCTTATGTTGCAAATTGGAACCAAACATGAGTTCATCAAATGTTTTACCTAATGCTTTACTTTTAAAGTTTTGAGTCACTAGCTCTTTTTGAAACCTAATATAGTCTCCTACTTTTACTTCAGCTGCATTTACAGCCACCCAAAATGTTTCTCCCGTGTGCTCTTGAACTTCTAGGTAGCTGTATGCACCACCATGCTCTACAGTGACAACTTCACCCTGATAATAGGGGTTTACTACTGCTGTTTGTGCTGTTTGATTTGTCTCTGTCGTCTGGTTGACATCTTGTGCTTGTATTGTCATGCATGTAAGTGCAATGAATAAATAGATTTTGTTCATGATTTTCCTTTTATTAGTTTTCGTTTAGGATACGCCATAATCATTATAGTTATGACTATCCCTCCTGTGATATAGACCCAAGTTGGTATGGGTACAGGGTCTCCTGTAGCATAGGAGTGCATCCCAGCTAGGTAAAAGTTAACACCAAAGTAGGTCATAAGTATAGAGGCAAAAGAGAGTACAGAAAGTACTGAAAATAGATAAGGTGTATATATTTTTTTCATTAGTCTCATATGCAATACAATGACATAGACCAATATAGAAATATATGCCCATGTCTCTTTAGGGTCCCAACCCCAATATCGTCCCCATGATTCATTTGCCCAAATACCTCCTAAAAAATTTCCTATGACTAAAAGGACTAAGCCTAAACTCAAAGCTATCTCATTAATGTAAGTTATGTTTTGAATATGTATATCTATATGTGAACGTTTTGAAGTTCTAAGTATAAAAAGCACGAGAGTAATTAGTCCAAGTATTGCCCCTACACCAAAGAATCCGTAAGAAGCAGTAATCACAGAGACATGAATAGAAAGCCAGTAAGACTTTAATACTGGAACAAGATTGGTAATCTCTGGGTCTATTTCTCCTAGATATGCAGCAAAAATAAAGATACCCGCCATGATAAATGCTGCACTTAACGCAATAGTAGATTTACGTAAAAAGAGTACGCCTGCGAGTATCGCGGCATAGGCGATGTATACCATCGTTTCGTAGGTATTTGAAATAGGTGCATAGCCTCCTATGTACCAGCGTAATCCTATGCCAAAAGTATGTAACACAAAAAGTATGGTTGCTAGGGTAGAAGCGAACATCTTTACTTTACTGCCAATAAGCTTGTTGGTAAACATAGAGCTAATCCCATAGATTAACAACACTAAACCAAACAATAAATATGCCATAGAGAGTCTGAAAAAGAGTAAAGTTTCATTAAACCATACTTCTATATCTAGTTTATTTTGTTCTGGCATCACAGCTTTACCAAACTCTTTCTGATAGGTACGTATCACTTCTATATGTGCAAACCCTTTGTCATAGTTTCTATTATAAGTAGCATCTAGTAAGGAGCTTGTACTTCTTTTAATCTTGCTATGGTTCACAAGTGCAAACATAGTTTTAAAGTCTACCCATTTATTGCGTGCATTTTTTTCTAAAGGAAAGAGTGTTAGCAATACACCTCTGTAAGACATAAAAACAATATTGAGTCGTTCATCTGCACGTATAAGGTCTCTTTCATATGTTCCTCTGAGTGAGGGAACAAGTGCATTGGCACGTTCTACTTCACTACCTAGTTTATACGTGGCATTGGCATCAAAAAAATCTGTAAACTTTACAAGTTTTTGACTTTCAGGTACCCCTAGTAATGTTCTTAGTTTAGGCGTCTTCACTTTAACAATATTGACTTTCTTCCATAACTCTGGACGAGAAAACATACCTAGTATAACTTGGTTTGCATCCATACCTTCCCAGCTACTTTTACCTGTGAGTTTATTGAGCACTTCGCGGTTTTGTGTATCGAGTGGTTTCATACGTCCAACCGGTCCTTGCACTACCAAAGTACCAAAAGCAGACGCCAGCTCTTTTGAGTTTTCTTTATGGTCTTTTAAATAGCTTTCCATATAGGGACTATATCCTGCATAGGAGGGTGTTTGCATAGAGATAAGCATGAGAGGCAAAAGTAAAGAAGCGATAGGCATACTTTTAATTTTTCGTATTAAAAATTGAAACCTTGACTGTTTGTCAAATAGATTTAAAATAAGACCTAAAAAAAGAAGTGCATACCCTATATATGTTACTTCCATACCAGGGTCTTTATTGACAGAAAGTTTGGTACCTTTCTCGTCGGTATCGTAGGAAGTTTGAAAAAACTTATAACCCTTATAACTCAACGTATTATTCATATATATTTCAGCATCAAACGTCACACCATCCCTAACATCCATGAGT
Source organism: Campylobacterota bacterium (assembly GCA_034658615.1). GTDB lineage: Bacteria > Campylobacterota > Campylobacteria > Campylobacterales > Sulfurovaceae > Sulfurovum. The sequence continues at coordinate 5,075 of JAYEFI010000162.1, read as the reverse complement.
GTTACAGACGAAGAGAACTCAGATGGAGAGCGACTACCTGGGTAACGGGTTAAGGTGAAATCTTTTAAGGCTATATAAAAAGGTGTCTCAACCTTCTCCTCACCTATAACAATACTGTTTGACTTTTCTCCCTCGCGAATGTGCATCACGCCATCAAAACCAAAGTAACGTGTGAGTGCTGCACCAAAGAGTATGATAATAAATGCCACATGAAACAGTGTACGTGCTTTAACGCGATACATTTTCGTCTTTTCTATCACAAAAAGAAGATTCATCGAGATGAGAAACAAGGCTAGTTCATACCACCATGCGTTGTAGACCAGTTCTCTAGCACGTGCTGTACCAAAGTCATTTTCTATAAAGGTACCAGTAGCCGCACCTATAGCCAAAACGAGTAGCAGTATAACCATTGTTTTGTAGGAAGTCATTACAGTATATATCATGAAAAACCTTTTTTGTCATGGCTCTAATATAGAAGTCCCCTATACATTTAAAACGAAAAATACCCTTGATTGGTTTCTTTCATTTTAAATGAGATACCTAAGGCATTATGCCTTAGGTATAGTATGGAACATCTTATCTAGTGAGAATAGGATGTCGGTGTTGTATCGAGGTCTTTACGAGACTTCATATTTAGGTTGCCATTACTGACAGCTTGTTTATACCACTCTTTTTCTAGCGTTGCTTTAAACTCTTTTTTAGCAGCAATCAATTTTTCCAATGGCACACCAGCTAAGCCTTGAGCCTTTGATTTATTTGAAAAATCAGGGGCTATATAGTCCATTGTACCATGCTTAGCGAGGATACCTACTAGTGCAAGTCTTGCTTTCATTGCCGATTCATTTGCAACAGCCAATAGACGTAATGTCTCTTCAGGTGCATGGAAGAATGCTGGGTGAGATGCAACAGCATAATCCCATTTCCATTGTCCACTTCTAATATCTGCACGTACACCTTTTAACTCTTCATCTGTTGCACCAACTTCCATTGCTTTTGCAGTCTCTAAGTGGGCTTTTGCCAAGTTATCCATTGCAAGTTCATGTAGTTGATCTTTTCTTTTGTACTTTTGAAGTACAATACCTCTTAATTTGGTTTCACTCTCTCTGTGACAAGGCATACATGATCTATCCATAGTATTTAGTGGGTTTTGTAGCTGATGGTCACTATATTTCACTGAACCCTCTTGTGTATAAGGCATGTGACAATCGGCACATGAGACACCTTTTTGACCATGAATACCTGTTTTAAAGAGTTCGTAACCGGGGTGTTGTGTTTTAAGCATTGGCGTTTTAGAAATTTTATGTGTCCAGTCTTTAAAGCCCATCTCATCATAATATTTCTCAGCACCTTCTGCTGTAAGACCATTTGCCCAAGGAAGTGTCACTACTTTGGCTGTTTTTTTCGTGCCATCTTTGTCTGTCCACTCTGTCTTCTTAAAGTAGTACTCAACGTGACATTGTGCACAGACTAAACTTCTTTTTTCTTGATGTGTGGAGTCTTCAAATGTAGGAAGACCTGCTGCAACAAGTGCACGGTTTAAGTGAGGTCTACGCATAGTCAGTTCACCTGTTTTATTGCTATGACAATCGGCACACCCTATGGAGTTTACTATTTCATTACCATATTTTGCCCATTTACCAGTAAAGTATTCTAGTTCACCATCACGCTCTATCATTCTTGGTACATCTGGTGATTTACATGTCCAACAGGCAGTTGGCATAGGTCCTGTTTTTCCATCTACGGGTGCACCTGTTCTTAGTGTATTGACATTATCTTGTAAGGCATAGTAGTGTCCACGAGGGGCATTGTAGTCTTTTGCAAAGCCATAACCAGCCCAAAGAATAGGTAGTTGTGATTTCTCTTCGAGCATATCATCTATTTTACCATTTTCTTTTGTACTCTTCCACGAAGAGTATTGTCTTGGGTAATACTTAGCCCACTCTTCACTTTTATGTTGTTCTGAAGCAGGAACAGATGGTGATGTTGCTAAGGCAACCCTTTCTGCTTCCCTCTCATTCACAGAGCTTGCCATGAGTGCCATGACACCAATAGCCAACACAGAACCACCAAATAATAATTTGTAATTTACTTTCATCTCTTTTCTCCTTTTATTTTACTTCTTTTACACCAAGGTTGTGTGGTGTAGTCGTTAAGCCTCTTACTTTCCCGTGAGGCGTTCCTTTATGACAATCCCAACATTTTCTACCATTTTCAACATAGTCTGTTTCAAAGTTATGATACATATCGGCACTTTTTCCTAACCCTGAAGTTAGATTTGAGTGACAAGAAATACAGTTATCTTGCACTCTTTTAGCACCATCATCACTTATTTTCATGGCATGTTCATAGGTATCAAAAGTAAAGGCCATCGTATGGTTCCAACCATCTATGGCTTTTGCTTTGTATTTGTTAATGAAGCTATCTGTTGGTAAATGACACTCCACACAAGTAACGCCTGCAACTCCATGTGCACTATGTTGCCACGTTGCATATTGAGTATTCATCACATGACAATTAATACAAGCTTTTGGATCCTTTGACAAATATGACCATGCTTTTGCTATGTAGGCCATATATACAAAAAAGATGAGTGCAACTATAAAGAGTAAAATTGACACTTTTTTAAATATGCTTCTGCTTTTCACATTCCCTCCTTCTAAGATAAATTTGACAAAACTTATTGATAATAATAAATTTAAATTAAAAATTAAAAATATATGATTTATTATTTAAATTTTATTAATAAAAATAAGTTATGACACAAGTTTACTATAAAATAAAATTTAATAAATTGATTAAAATCAATAATATATATAAATTACATAAATTTAAATAATCTTAATATATTTAATTCACATTTAAATATTATTTCCCTAGAATTGGTAGGAACAAATTTTTAAAAAAGGGTAAACAATGGCAAGATTGATAGTAATGGGTGGTGGTGTAGCAGGACATACAACCGCTACATTTGCAAAAAAATGGCTTGGTGATGAACATGAAGTGGTGGTGGTCACTCCAAATTCGCAATGGAACTGGATTCCATCTAACATCTGGGTAGGTGTAGGACAAATGACGCAAAAAGACGTTGTATTTCCTTTAGCACCTGTATATGAAAAAGCAGGGATAGACTATAGGCAAGCACGGGCAACAGAGATACACCCTAATGGTAAGGAAGGTAGTGACAGACCTTACATAACCATTGAGTCAACCAAAGAGGGTGAAGCAGGTAAAACAGAAGAACTTGAGTATGATTATCTTGTGAATGCAACAGGACCGAAACTGAATTTTGATGCCACACCTGGACTGGGTAATGGAAAAGGTCAACTTGGTAGCAATACGGTTTCGGTATGTACTGCTGACCATGCTGTACATGCAAACCTTGAACTTCAACAAATTTTTGAAAAAGCAAAAAAAGCAAAAAAAGAAGGTACAGGTGAAAGACAAAAAATCCTTGTAGGTACAGGTCATGGTATGTGTACTTGTCAAGGTGCGGCATTTGAATATATTTTCAACATTGAACACGAGGCTAAAAAAGCTGGTGTTAGAGATATGTTAGACATTAAGTGGATATCTAACGAGTCTTTCCTTGGAGACTTTGGTATGGGTGGACTTCACATGAAAGTGGGAGGGTACGCAGTAAGCTCAAAACTCTTTGCTGAGTCTCTTTACGCAGAAAGAGATGTAGAGTGGATTATTGGTGCACATACATCAAAAGTAGAAGAGGGTAAAATAGAGTACGAACTTTTAGATGGAACTATGCATGAAGAGACATTTGATTTCGCAATGCTTATTCCTCCATTTTCAGGTGTAGGGTTTAAAGCATATGATAAAGATGGTTCAGACATCACCGATGTACTTTTTGCACCTAATGGGTTTATGAAAGTAGATGCAAAATATGATGCAGGAGCCTATGAGAACTGGAAAGCGTCAGATTGGCCAGAGACATACCAAAACCCAACCTATGGCAATATATTTGCTGCAGGGATTGCTTTTGCACCACCACATCTTATTTCGAAACCTATGAGTTCTCCAAACGGAACACCTATCAATCCTACACCCCCAAGAACAGGTATGCCAGCAGGTATCATAGGTAAAGCCGTGGCTCACTCCGTATGTGACATGATGAAAAAAGGTGATGACGTAGAATTACATAAAGCATCAATGGCAGAAATGGGTGCGGCATGTGTTGCTAGTGCAGGTAAAGGTATTTTAGATGGCCAAGCTGCAGCAATGACAGTGTACCCTGTTGTCCCAGACTTCGACAAGTACCCAGGTACAGGTCGTGATACTGACTATACCTTTGGTGAGATAGGACTTGCAGGACATTGGATTAAGCATATCTTACACCATATGTTTATCTATAAAGCAAAACTTAAGCCAGGTTGGACTTTAATCCCAGAATAAAAAATAGGAGAATACAAATGAAAAAAGAAGAATTAAACTTTGGTAAAAGTGATCAATTTAACTTGACGATGATTCCAGGATCTTTTGCAAGAAAAATGAGAACCTGTAAAATTTGGCAATTTTTTAGATTTATGGTGATTAACGTTAAGATGTTAATTGTTGTAAGTAAAAGTCACTAAAAAGTATTGCACCTATGATTATAGGTGCAATAGCAACAAAAATTTATGTTATTTTTTTGTATCTAAAAATTAACATAAGCGTTTGAAAGTGAAAGTATGATTAAAAATATTACCCAATACCCAACACAAACTGGTTTTGATTTTGGTGGCACAGTACGGCATTTTGATGACTCTCTTCTTTCACTCATTGCAGATTTAGAAGAGACCATTGAGGCAAATACTTTAGAGGGCTTAGCAGCATTTCAAATAGGCTCACCTTTAAATGTTATTGTCATTAAAAAAGAGGGTGAATTTTTAGCACTCATGAACCCTGTTATTTTCACTAAAGAGGGAGAACTTACACCTACTGAAAGTACAGCGTACTACCCCAATGTTACCGCAGTAACCAAACGTGCAAAACAGATTAAACTAACGTATGATGACGTAGAGGGTAGACAACAATTTCTTACAGCAAGCGATGATTTAGCCATACTCATACAAAGAAAAAATGAT
>JAYEFI010000161.1:0-7456 GCA_034658615.1 Campylobacterota bacterium | reverse complement strand
TAAGGCTTTGTAGCTACACAAAGATTTTTAGCATAAAAATCTAAAAATATCTCTAAGGCATGTGCAACCTCTGCTTCATCTAAGTTTTCATCTATTTTTGTTTGTCCAGAGAGTGCACGTTTGACAAGTGTTAATGCACCATTACCTACCCACCCATGTATGGTTTTTTCTTCAAAGGTTTCATACTTTAGGGTTTCTAGCATAAAGTTGACTGCTTTAGCCAAGTCAAGAGCAGAGTTAATAAGCGTACCATCTAAGTCAAAAAGTATGGCTTTTTTATGTGTAAATTTCAAGTGTATTACCTTATGTAAATAAATAGAGTTTAGTGTTATTATTAGAGATGCCCTTAACTTTCTTTTAAAGAAAATTTTCCTATCTCTTCTAAAAATGTTGTGGCATAAGAGCCTTTAGGCAAATAAAAGTCTACCACAAGTTTTTTGGTATTTATATCATAATTGGTATTAACCTTTTGTGGCCATATCCATGCGAAACGTCTGTCACCTTTTAGGGTATTGAGTTCTGTATCATCATAGGGCTCTTCTAAATAGTAGGCATCTGACTTAGCACGTTCTACATTTTCTCCACAGAGTAAACCAGTAGGACTTGTTTTTTGTTGTTCAAAGTTTTGAGAGGACTGTTGCATATCTTTGACATAATTGGTTTTACCATAAGGGTAGGACATCACAGCGTCACCTAAAAAAAGTTTAAACATCTGTTTTTGTTTAGACAACACTTTGACTAACTCTACTGGGTAGTCCAATTTTTTTGCCGCTTGTTCTAGACTTCTCTGAGAAATAATGGTTGAAAGTTTTACCCTTTCATTTAACCATTTGTTAAATAGATGACTTTGGTAAGAAGAGACCAGTAGTTTCTCTTTACTACCTTTTAGTCTTTTGCCTGAATGTGCTATTTCTTTCCCCTGTAAATAAGAACGGCTGTCTTCACCAAATCGTTGGTACCCATAGTAGTTTGGTATGCCTGATTTTTGCATTTTCTTTGCAATAGTGCTAAAAAATGTTGCATCATTTTTTGAAATATCGTGTAAAACGATAGAAAAATGGTTACCTTTCAAATGACCAACTTTTATAGGGCTTTTGTTATAGGCACGTTCAAGTATTTCTATTTTCTCGGTGGTGAGATTTTTGTTTAACTCTTTTTCACGGTTTTTAGGAATAGATATATATTGTATAGTGGTTGCATTTTTGTCTTTAAGTCCAGCGTACCCTATGTCACGTTCTTGCAATCCTGTTGCTTTTGCTAGTACGGTTATGAGTTTCCATGTACTCATATCTGTTTTTGAGATTTTAAGTATGAGGTAGTTACCTGTGTTAGTGGGTGAGTAAAGTGGTTCTTCCTCTACAAAAAAACGTTCTATAGTTTGTTTAAAGTCAAATTTTAATGGGGTATGGTCATAGGCATAATTTTTAATATAGTTCATGAAAAGGATTATATCAAAATAAAAGACTTACCCACATTTACCAGGAGCACACTTCATGCCGTTAAATTTTCCGTTAAGTGTTTCATTTTCATCTATGCCACTTTTGTGCATTTTCTCCATCATAGCTTTCATCTCTTCAGGATGGGCTACAAATTTGTAACCTTTGTAAAGTGTAAATACACCATATATGATGACAAGTAGTGCGGCTAGCTTCATCATGCTTCCACGTAGGTTACCTTTTTGTAGAAACTTAGTAATAGTACCTAGAAAAAATAGTGCTGGTATGGTTGCCAAACCAAATGTAGCCATTACTAGTGCACCACCAAGTGGAGAAGCTGTACTTGCAGCAAATATAGCAAATGAGTAAACTAAACCACAAGGTATAATACCATTAAGCATACCCAGTAAGTAAAAACTACCCATACTTTTACTCGAAATAAGTTTTTTAAATGTATTTTGATACCATCCATATTTAGAGATAGACCACTCAGCAGAGTTGAGAAACTTGATGTTGCCTAGCAGTGACATTCCGGCTAAAATCATTAATACGCCTGTAAGAAGAAATAAAATACCTTTAGTTGTTGGGGTAAAAGCAACCACTTGACCTAATGCACCAAAAAATGCACCAAGCATTGCGTAAGTAGTGACCCGTCCAAAATTATAGGCTAAATGAAAAGTAGTTTGGTGTAAATAGGACGCCTTCTGGTCTACTTTATTGGAAGTATACGCAACAACAATACCTCCACACATACCTATACAGTGTCCAACTGAACCTAAAAATGCAGTAGTCAGTATAATAATTAAATCAATATCACCCATATTTAAAGTCTATCCTTATATTAATATGCAAAACTATAGTATACTTTTGTTAAAAGAATGTTAAGGAAGTGAAGTGTTCAAGAGCTTGAGACGTGCAGTCAGAAAAATGTTTAGAGAATTTTTAGTCTATCATCATAGTTCTTTGGAGTACAGAGCTAAAGTGCTAACACTGATGATTTCATCAAATGGTGAAATGTGTGAATGTGAGCAAAATGTATTAAAAGAGATTGCAGATGATGTTTATGCTAATGAAGAAGACCGTGCTGAACTCCTTATAGATACCGTGAGTGAATACCATTCTAAAATTGTCACAAACAATGGTTTGGACTTTGAGCACCTCATACAACTTGTTGCAAAAGAGACAAAAGAGGTGCCTCGGTTTGTTTCTAAAATAGATATGTCGTTACTTAGAAAACTACATCAATGCGTGAATGATGAAGAGGAGAGACTATTTCAAGAACGTATTTTAGAGTATTTAGAAAACTTAAAATATGAATATAGCACCAAGAAATAGTTACTAGGTATCATGATGTATATCTGCTATAATAACCCAATAATAGAGGAGCGATGAATATGAATGTTGTTTGTACAAATTGTTTAAAAGTAAACCGTATACCTAAAAAAGAAAGTTACACAAAAGTCAACTGTGGAGAGTGTAAAAGCTCTCTTTTAGATGTTAAACCAGTCAAGGCAAATGCAAAGATAGTATCTGTTTGTATTGCTAATTCAGATATGCCCGTCATTGTAGACTTTTGGGCACCTTGGTGTGGACCCTGTGTGCAAATGGGGCCTACTTTTGAACAAGTTGCTTTACGCATGTCACTTCAGGCACAGTTTCTAAAAGTAAACACTGATGATGAGCAGACACTAGGTTCAAACTACCGCATAGAGTCCATACCAACACTTATAGCATTTAAAAATGGAAAAGAAGTAGATAGAATTTCAGGTGGAATGAACAGTAAGCAGTTAGAAATATGGGTTAGGAAATATATTTAGATGGGTAAAATTTTACTTTTAGAAGATGATGCAAACCTCAATGAGACTGTTACAGAGTTCTTAGAAGATGAAGGTCATGATGTTGTCTCTGTTTTTGATGGCTATGAGGCACAAGAGAAGCTTTATGAAAGTAAGTATGATTTACTTTTACTTGATGTTAATACTCCAGGTATTAATGGATTTGATTTGCTTAAAGAGGTTAGAAAAGAAGAGGTGTTGGCACCAGCTATATTTATTACATCATTAGATTCAGTAAACGATTTAGAGCAAGGGTACAATAGTGGGTGTGATGACTACATACGTAAACCTTTTGCATTAAAAGAGCTAAAAATTCGTGTAGAAACGCTCATACGTCGAGGATTTTTTCATGATACAAAAGAGTTAATCAATATCTCTAGTAGCGTTTTTTATGATATTAAAAATAATGAATTAATTATTGATGATAAAATAATAGCTTTAGGAAATAAAGAATCTAAACTCCTTAAACTGTTTATGAAGACTGAAGGAGAGGTACTTTCTCATGAGAGAATATATCAACATCTTTGGGATTTCGATGAAGAGCCAAGCGATACAGCATTAAGAACATATATTAAAAATATTCGTAAGATTATAGGTAAGGACAGAATTGTTAGTATCAAAAAACAAGGTTACAAATTTATGGTTGACAAGTGAGAAAAAATCATTTCTTAGATTTTTAACACTTTACGTCGTCATGGTTTTGACGATGTTGGCAACTATGGCATCCTACTACTACCAAACACAAGAAAAATTAATGCTATCAAATCAAAGAGATACGCTTTCAGAATATGCTTATACACATGCAAAAAAACTAAAAGTTTTGCATCATTTCTTTGATGAAAGAACACATTACCCACGAGATAAACAATTTAAATCGGCCATCTATGATATAGAAAATAAAAAAATATTTTCTATACTAGAAGATAATGACATCTCTTTTAATAAAGAGATGTATATTTTAGCCAATCATATACATTTTGTAAAAACATTAGATGAATACTATTTGGGCACACGGTTTATTATTATAGAAGTCAAAGATGATGGTGCATGGAAAGAAATTATTTGGAAAAATATTATCGTATATGGTCTTATATTCTTTCTATTGTTTTTTGTTTTTGGTCTTTATCTTGCAAAACTATTTTTAAAACCCATGAAGGACTCTATTCATCTTTTAGATAGTTTTATAAAAGACACAACACACGAGTTAAATACACCACTCTCAGCAATACTAGCCAATATTGAGATGATGGATACAAAAGTGATGGAAGAGAAAAATATAAAAAAATTAAATCGTATTAATGTTGCTGCAAAGACAGTCTCATCCCTTTATAGTGATTTAACCTATTTAACATTGGAACAAGAAAAAGCGAATGATGATGAAAACATTGATATGCAACAATTTATTGAACAAAGAGTAGAGTATTTTGATATTTTAGCAAAATCAAAAAAGTTAACATTTGATTTACACCTAGAAGAATCTCATATATTTATGGACAGGAGAAAGTTTACAAAAGTCATAGATAACCTTATATCAAATGCCATAAAATACAACAAAAGAGGTGGCATAATAGGTATAGTGTTAAAACAAGGAACATTGACTATTTGGGATACAGGTGTAGGTATTGATAAAGATAAAATCACACTCATATTTGATAGATATAAAAGGTTTAATAAAAGTGAGGGTGGCTTTGGCATTGGTTTAAATATAGTTAAAAAGATTATTGACGAATATGGTATTTCTATTGATGTCAATTCAAAACAAAATGAAGGAACAACAATGGTGTTACAATGGTAAAAAATGTATTTATTCTTATTTTAACAACAATGCTTTCTTATGGTAATGTTTATGAAAATAATTGTGTAAATTGTCATAGTAAATTATCTTTATCACTGCAAGAGACATTTAAAAATTATTTACTTGTTTATAGTGGAGAAGAAAATATTAAAGCGGGTATTAAACACTATTTGAAATACCCGACTAAAGACATATCTGTCATGTCTAAATTATTTAAAAAAATATATGGTATTAAAAAGAAGACTACACTAAAAGAAGAAGATTTAAATAAAGCTATAGAGATATATTGGGATAGATATAAAGTATTTGGAAAACTAAAATAACTTTATTGCGTTAAATGTGTCACTTCTTGAAGCATTATGTGTAGTAAATAGCATTAAATAGAATTTTTATTCACAATCTTTTCACAATTCCATGTTATTATCTTTTATCTTTAAATTAAGATAAGCGGTTTGGTTAAAATGACCAATATATTATAATTATAAAAAGGAAATACAATGAAAAAATTTGCAATCACAATGTTACTTGCTGGATCTACACTACTTATGGCTGATGGAGCTGCTGCTTACGCTAAATGTGTTGGTTGTCATGGTGCAAACGGAGAAAAAGCTGCTCTAGGTAAATCTGCAATCATTACAGGTCAAGACGCTGCAAAAACTGTTGAGCAACTTAACGGTTACAAAGCTGGTACACTTAACCTTCATGGTATGGGTGCACTTATGAAAGGTCAAGTAGCTGCTATGGATGATGCAACAATCAAAGCTGTTGCAGATCACATTGCTGCAATGAAATAATCTTAGTTTATTTGGACATAAGGATAAATCCTTATGTCCATTTTTTTTACTCATAAAACATATTTATTAATTAAAATTATAAAGTTTGTTACTTTATATAAAATATTTTTATTTTGTTGATATTATTTAAGAGTATTAAAATAAACATTTGATATACTAAATTTACAAAACATAAAGGAAATAATATGAATAAAATAGCAACAATTACAATGGCAACATTACTTGGATTAGCGACATTAACAACGACTGCAACAGCTGCTGACAGCATCAATAAAGGTCAAAAAATATTTACTAAAAAGCTTAAAGGTGCTTGTGGATTTTCTGGTGTAAAGTTTGCAGCAAGTTTTAAACAAGCAGAGTGGGAAGCTATTCATAAAGCTGGTAAAATGGAAGAAGAAGTGAAAAAACTTTGTCCAAACCTTCAAACATGGAAAGCAAAATGGGACGGAAGTCTTTATATGTTCGGTTATGAATATGGAAAAGATTCTGGTAACGAGCCAGCGTGTTAAGCACTCTTGGCTAGATTGATGGGGTTTCCCCATCAATACCTCTTTTTTTACATACTACTCCCACATTTTCCAGCTTCACATTTCATAGATTTTTTTCTACTTTAGGAATAGATTTTTCCATAGCAGAACCGCACTTACCAGCCTCACACTTCATAGAACTTTTTTCAACTTGTTTCACGTTATCACTTGAACATTTTAATTAAGTCTAAAAAAGAAAAATGATACTATAGTCAAAGTATATAAAGAAGGGTATTCTTAGCATATGATTGCTAAAGTGTTAAATATGGCACAGTCAACAATTAATGGGATTGTTAAGAGGTATAGCTGATACGATTACGTTCACCTGACCCCTATTACTCTTTTTGGATTTACACAGTTAGATTTACAGTCTCTTAAAAAACTAAAATATTTGAGAAATTAGCTCGGATTTTGACTGTAAATTTAGCCTATGTGGGACTAAGTTCACAGTCTATAGGTTTTGTTATCATACTAGTCCATATTTTTTGAAATAATACGATAAGTTTTCCAATTTGACTCTTTAGCTGTTTCTATGTCTAAAGGATATTTAGGATGATCCTTAAGAGCTTTACTGAATCTATCCCACCATTTATCTATGTCTTTTGTATACCAAATCCATTCTTTTCTTCCGTTGCCTGTAATTTGAGCTACATAAAGAGAATCTATATGGTCATCAATTGCTTTTAAAGACTTTTCTATATCAGAATGAGCTTTAATTATTTCAGTCGAAGGTAAACCAGTATCGTCAGTCACAGGGTATGACCAAAAAATACTTATCATATGTGAAAATTTTTTAATTTCTATAGTTTCTGGAATATCTCTCAAAAAGAGAGAAAAAACTGGAAATTCTTTATCTCTTGTTTCAACTAAAGACCAAAGCTTACTTTCAACTTTTTTACTTGACATATTTTTCCTTGTTAAGTTTATATCATTGCTATAGCCATAGAGTACAATAAGAGAAATTAAAATCAGGTATCTAAGCACTATAGACTATAGGGGTCAGGTGAACGTAATCGTAAGATAGTTTTGTTATAATTTCTGATAAGGAAATAAATATGCCAAGAAAACC
>JAYEFI010000160.1:0-7461 GCA_034658615.1 Campylobacterota bacterium | reverse complement strand
TAATTAAAATAGATGGTTACAAATACAGTAGCAACAATGAGAAAAACATTGATGAATGTAGTCTCAAATTGTCCATCTTGAATAAAAATAGCATAAAATATTAGAAATGCTAAGAATAGAACAGGAATACCTGCTCTTAGAGCAAGTTTAAAACGTCTAGCCCTTTCGTCAAGTTCAGAAAGAAGCAATTACACATCCAAGTGTTTTACATCTTTAGCATGGCTTTCAATGTAGTTTCTTCTTGGCTCAACTTCATCACCCATAAAGAGTACAAATGTATCGCTTGCTGCCTCATCATCATCTATTTTTACTTTGAGTAGCTTTCTGTTCTCTGGGGTCATTGTGGTTTCCCAAAGCTGTTCTGGGTTCATTTCTCCAAGACCTTTGTAGCGTTGGATGTATGCACCTTTTTTTGCCGAGGCTTCTATGTTTCCATAGAGTTCTAGAAGGTCTTGGTCTTTAAATTCATCTGTAATACGGTCTTGAATTTTTTGGTTTAACTCTATGGCTTGATTGTACTGTGGATTTGTGAAAAGAACTTCATCAATGACAAGCTCTTCAAGACCATCATTTGTTTGTACAAATAGGTGTATGACTTCTTCGGTGATATTTTTGTTTAATATATTGTATCCAAGTTGGGCGATGTATGCTTCTACTGTTTTTGCCAATTCTTTATTGGTCGTACCTACAATATCTGGATTTTCTATCATGTAGCGTACCACTTCAGGTAGAGCAAAACGGTTTTCTAAGTCTTTTAGTGCCATTTGATAGTGTCCTACCAGTTTGAAGAGGTCAATAAGATCATTTTCTCCCATAGTCTCAGATTCAATGGCACTTATTCCATGTTCTATAAGGAAGTTATTTAGTTCAGTATCATCTTTTAAATATGTTTCGTTCTTCCCTTTTTTATAACGGTACAGAGGTGGCTGTGCAAGGTATAAATACCCTTTTTCTATAACAGGCTTTAAGAATCTGTAAAAGAAAGTCATAAGCAATGTCTGAATGTGGCTACCATCGACATCTGCATCGGTCATGATGATGACTTTATGGTAACGTAGTTTATCTTCGTTAAACTCTTCTCCTATGCCACAACCAAGTGCTGTAATCATGTTTTTTATTTCATCTGATTTGAGTATTTTTTCTAAACGTGCTTTTTCAACATTTAAAATCTTACCTTTGAGGGGTAAAATAGCTTGAAAGACTCTGTCACGTCCTTGTTTCGCAGAACCTCCAGCAGAGTCCCCTTCCACTAGGTAAATCTCAGAGATTTCAGGGTCTTTACTTTGGCAGTCGGCAAGTTTACCAGGGAGTGTACCAATACTCATGTTATCTTTACGTTTGACTAAATCTTTTGCACGTTTCGCAGCATCTCTACCACGAGCGGCAAGGAGTACCTGTCCCATGATAGCTTTTGCTTCTATAGGGTTTTCTTCTAAGTACTTGTTAAAGTTTTCTGAGAAGAATTTTTGTACCAAAGGACGTACATATGATGACCCTAGCTTACCTTTTGTTTGACCTTCAAATTGTGGTTCAGGTACACGCACAGAGACAATGGCAATAAGCCCTTCTTTACAGTCATCACCAGTAATTTTAGTACCCTTCTCTTTTGCGTTGGCATTTTTAGAGATGTAGCTAGACATAGAACGTGTAAGTCCTGCTCTAAACCCTGCTTCATGTGTACCACCATCAGCTGTTTTAATGTTGTTTACAAAAGAGAGAGACTTTTCAGAGTCAGCATCACAATACATAAGTGCAATGTCTATCTCAATGTCATCTGCTTTTCCTTGGAAAAATTGTGCGGTACTCAGTGCTTCTTTGGTGTTCATATCTTCAACAAATTGTTTAATACCACCCTCAAAATGATAGACCTCTTTTGTACCATCTCTTTCATCTCTAAAGTCAATAGTGATTTTAGGATTTAGGTAACAAAGCTCTTTAAAACGCTTCATCAAGATTTCTTTTTTGAAGGTCACTGTTTCTGTAAAGATGCTGTCATCTGGCCAAAACTCTATTTTAGTACCATGTTTTCTTGTGCTGTCACCAGATTCTAAAATAGCAGTAGGGATACCTTCTTTAAAGCTTTGTGTGTGTACCCCTTTGTCTTTAAAAATTGTAAGGTGCAAGTCTTTTGAGAGGGCATTAACGACAGAAACCCCAACCCCATGTAGACCTCCTGAGACTTTGTAAGTATCTTTGTCAAACTTACCACCTGCATGCAGAACGGTCATAACAACCGTTGCAGCAGATATCTTTTCAGTAGGGTGCTCTTTATAAGGAATACCACGACCATTGTCTTCAATGACTGCTGAACCTTCTTTAGTGAGTGTGACTTTGATGGTGTCACAAAAACCAGCCATGGCTTCATCAATAGAGTTGTCTACTACTTCATAAACCAAGTGATGAAGACCTTTTGTAGAGGTGTCACCTATGTACATTCCTGGTCTTTTACGTACCGCTTCTAGTCCTTTGAGGACTTTAATATTACTAGCACCATATTCTGCCATGAGATACTCCGTTATGTAGGGTTATATTGGTAACTATTTTATCTAAAATTGGCTTAGAAAAGAGGACTTAATTTTAGGTAGGAGATAGGAAGTAGGAAGTAGGAGTGATTATGTGTTTATTGTGCATTATAGTAACATCCCAGCTTGCTGTTTTTTGGTACTTACAATGTCTATCTTATGAGGGTCTATAAATTGTTTTTTCTTGTAAGCATCAATGGCATAACGTCCTATCATGGCTGCATTGTCAGAACAGTATTCTAAAGGGACTACATGTAAGGTTTTGCCAAACTCTTGACAGAGATTTTCATAGGCGTTACGTATATACTTATTGGCAGATGCACCACCTACAATAGCAAAGTCTTTTATGTCCTCTTTGGCAAATATTTTTTTGCTTTTTTGAAGCAGGTGTAGTTTGACTGCTTTTTGGAAAGATGCAGCGAGGTCGGCTTTGTCTTGCTCAGACATATTTTCTTTACCTCCACAGGCTTCTACTTTGAGACGCACAGCATTTTTAAGTCCTGAGAGAGAAAACGCAATAAGAGGAGAGTTTCTCAGAGGTACAGGTAAGTCAAAACGATTTTCATCACCTTTGAGTGCGAGTGCTTCTATGAGTGGCCCACCAGGATAACCCAGCCCCATCATCTTGGCAGTTTTATCAAAACTCTCTCCCACAGAGTCGTCTATAGATGTGGCAAGTATCTCCATATGCTCAAAACTTTTAACCCGTATCACCTGTGTATGCCCTCCTGAGATAAGCAGTACTAGTAGGGGTAGGGTAGCCTCTTTCTCGATGAATAAAGAGTAAATATGACCCTTTAAATGGTGTACAGGGATGAGTGGGATGTCTTGTAGTACTGCTAAGGTTTTTGCCATGGCAATACCTTCTAAAAGTGTCACACCAAGTCCAGGCTGGTTGGTCACAGCGATGGCTTTGAGTTTAGGGAAATACGCTTTTGTCTCTGCTAGTATCTCTGGCAATGCCACCGCATGAAGCCGTGAAGCCAGCTCTGGCACTACACCACCATAACATGAGTGTTGCTCCTCTTGTGATATTTTTTTATGATAGATTATTTTTTTTGTTTCTATGTCTGTGATGGCTATGGAACTGTCATCACAGGAGCTTTCTATGCTTAAAATCATGAGCTCTCATTTTTAGGTTTTTGCAATACAAGTTTCTCTATAAATTCCCATTTCCCATAACCACTCTCTGCATTAACGTGCCCTGCATTTTTTAAGGTTGTAAAGTGTGCGTTGTAGTGTGTGGCAATGCGTTGTGCTTCATTTGGTTTTACCCATGGGTCATTGTCCGATACTATCATGTGAACTTCTTTGGCATAGATGTTTTTTGGTAATGGGCAAGGGAAGAATGTTTTGATGGTTTTTTCTTTGGTTTCTAAGCTTGGTACGGAGACCATAAAAAGTTTTTCTATCTCCATCATGTCATTTTCTTGACAAAGCCAAAACCACAGGTTGTTTGCCAAAGAGTGACAGACGACAGTGTTTGGTTTAAAATCTTTTAGTATTGCTTTGACTTGTTTTATCCATCTGTTTTTTGAAGGGTAATGACAATTATCTAACAGAGGAAAAGAGACAGTACCATACCCTTTGGCTATCTCAGCAGCAAGTTCAGCTTGCCAGTGTGGAGCATCTGAACCACCCCATCCATGTAAGATAAGGGTTTTCATAATATACCTCGTAGGGTGTTGTCCCCTGACAACACCTTTAATCGGTATGTTAATTTGGTGTTGTCAGGGGACAACACCCTACAGTTAGCTGACATAGCTTCTAACCTCTTTGTCAATCTGAACAATTTCAGCTATATTTTTTGCGCGTACATTTTCAAACTTTTCATAGGCATTTAAAACGATTTCACTCATGCCAAAAAATGAACACTTTTCGTTTTGAAAAGCTTCTATGGCTACTTCATTGGCTGCGTTAACCACCACACCTAAGTGAGGGTTTTCTAAGATGTGTGCTTTGATGTTCCAAATAGGGTAACGTGTTGCCTCGATGGGTAAAAACTCCAATGCTCCAATGCTTAACAGGTCTGTAGGGGGGAGTACTTCATCTGTGACTTCTCCATGAAGTGCAAAGGCAATGGGTAGCTTCATGTCAACTCCTGCAAAGTGGGCAGTAGTAGAGCCGTCTTTAAATTCACATAAGGCATGGATGATAGACTTTTTTTCTATCATCGCATCTATATTTGAGGTATCAAAAAGCCATTTTGCTTCTAGGAGTTCAAAGAGTTTGTTGGTCATAGTGGCAGAGTCTATGGTTATTTTATTTCCCATAGACCAGTTGGGATGCTTGAGTGCATCTGAAAACTTTGCATCTTTCATTTTGTCTAGTTCCCAGTCTCTAAATGCACCACCAGAAGCTGTGATGTAGAGCTTAGAGAGAGGACGTTCATTGATGAGGTACCAAAGACCAAAATGTTCAGAGTCAATAACGGTAATGAGGGACATGTCTATGAATTCACCTGCAACAACCAAAGACTCTTTGTTTGCTAAGGCTACTCTTTTGCCAAGGCTAGTAGCTTTTAGTGTAGGAGCTAGACCTGTGTAGCCCACTAGAGCATTGACAATCAGAGGGCTTTGAGATTCTTCTATGAGTGTGAGTATGGCTTCGTTTCCAGAGCGTACATTGGGGTGGTTAACTTTGTGTGTATCTGCACTGTTTGCAATGACAACAGTTTTGGGGTTATGTTGGGCTATTTGCTGGTTAAGTAGGTCAATATTACTACCAGCAACAAGTGCCTCAATAGTAATATTGTATCGTTTAGCAATAATGAGGGAGTTGACTCCTATAGAACCAGTTGACCCAAGTAGTACAATACTTTTAGACATTTATATCATTGATCTTAAAGTGAGTACCATGATGGGTGCTGCAAAAAGGTAACCGTCAATTCTGTCTAAGATGCCACCATGTCCAGGGAGTAAGTCTCCAGAGTCTTTGACTCCTGCTTCACGCTTAAGGTAAGACTCAAATAAATCACCAAAAATAGAGGAGATAGACGTAGCAACAGTCACAATAAGGGCTATCCAAAAGTCTACAACAAAGAGACCAATATAGGTACCTACTATACTTGCAATAAGCACACCACCAATAACACCTTCAAGTGTCTTGTTTGGACTGGTATCTGAAAACTTTGTTTTACCTATGCTTTTACCTACAAAATATGCACCAGTGTCTGTGAGTGCAACAGTAACCAGTAGCCAAGCCATTGCCTCTATGCCGAAGTAGGAGTAGAGGATGAGGAAGAAAAATATGCCACTTGCGGGGTATAAAAATGGCAATATAAGTCTTTTGTCAAAGTTGTGAAAGTATGCCAGTGAACTTGCAAAAATGATAGCCATGAGGAAAAATAAATCATCGGGGTTAGGGTAAAAATAGGCAACAAGCCATAAAAGCGTAGCCCAAACGTAAGCACCTGATGAGCTAAGTTTAAAAAGTTTCATAGCCTCATAAAAAGCAAAGATATAAATGATACCTAAAAACACCCACATGGTAAAAAAGTTGTCAATCCAACCTATAAGTCCTACAATGGCAAGAAGACCTACTCCTGTAAGTATGCGTTCTTGGTGGTCTGACAAAAAATTAGTCATAAAATACCCTTTGTTATTGTATAAGGCTATAAGTATACCATGCTTAACCCAAATAACGAAATACAAATTCAAAGAATCCTATTTCGTTATTTGGGTTAAGGTTACACGCGTATTTCTACACCCTCTTTGGTAATAGAAATAGTCTCATATTTGTTATAAAGTACGCTGGAGCCTTCTTGGACTTTCACAAACTTTCTTTTAGTATAGTCCACTTCATAATCTCCAGGGTTTTTAACCGAGAAATCTACACAAAGTTTAGCTGCAGAACGTATGACAGATTCGGGTAGGTTCTGCTTGTCTGTTCGTATAATGACATGACTTGACGGGACATCTCGTATGTGCATCCATAAGTCATTGGCTTTGGCAATCTCTAAGAGTTTTTGATTTTCGTTGGAGTTACGACCTACGAGTACTTTGTAGTCTTCTATCCAAAAAAGTTCTCCTTCTCTGAGTTTCTCTTTTTTACGTAAAGACTTGGCACGTTTAGGTACAAGAAGTTCCAGTTCATAAGGGGTGCTTGCAAGTTCTAGTGCATAGTAGATGTTCTCATAAAAAGCTTTTTTAGAGCTAAGGTTTTCTTGTTCTATGTGGACATTTTGGGCTTTTGATTTTGCACGTTTAGAGAGGTTAAAGTAGTAGTCAGACATACGGTTTACTTTGGTCTCCTTTGGTAATGCTATGCTTACTTCATTGCCTTCAAAGTCAAAGGTTTTTAGTTTGGTATCATAAGGCTTTATTTGGTACAAGTTAGCCAAGATGAGGTTAGCAGTGTTGCTATGTTCTTTGGCTTGGCGTACTAGTTTTTCTTTGTTTGGAAGTTTGTCCAAGAGTTGTTTAAATCTTTTTATTTTTTTAGCGATAGTGGAGAGCTTTTGTTTTTTTATCTCTTGGAGTTTATGGGCTTGTATAGTAGTAAATTTCTGCTCTAAATGTGTATCTATATTTTGGGCAGATATGGCATCTGCCCCTACGTGTTCTTTGTTAGAGTCTCTTGGTGGGATAGCAAGCAACTCCATGCCTGGACGAATGACCCGAAATGAGCTATCTGCATCAATGTGTCTTAGTGCTTCTATGATGACTTCGTTTTCATCTATGAGTATGGCATTGGTATTTTTACCCGTAAATTCAAGTTGAAAGTAGATAATCTTGTCTTTGTATGAACTTTTAGGGGCTAGTGTAAAGCGTAAAATACGGTCATCATTTGGTACTTCAACGCAGACTAGTTTAGACGCAGACAACAAAGAGTGCAAGAGTGTATCAAAAGGGGCATTGTACCCTTGTAGAGGGCGTTGACTGTCTGCTTTGTAGGCAAAGCTGTTTCCTCTAGTCATATTGAAAAAATAACTTTTTGA
>JAYEFI010000159.1:0-7505 GCA_034658615.1 Campylobacterota bacterium | reverse complement strand
GTAAAAGGTTACGGAAGACAACAAGGACACTCAGAGCTCTATAGGGGTGCAGAGTATGTAGTAGAGTTTATTCCTAAAGTGAAAATAGAACTTGTTGTAAGTTCAGATGAATATGCTGACAAAGCTATTGAAGCTATTAAAGAGAATGCTAAAACAGGTAAAATTGGTGATGGTAAGATTTTTGTATCTGACATCTCAAAAACAATCCGTATAAGAACGGATGAAGAAGATGAAGAAGCACTTTAAAACATCATATTTTTGCATGGAGTAATAAATGACTCCATGCCATGTCAATAGCGTTAAACAGATATTTCCAATCTGCATCATTACAAAGACTACCTCACGATATAGCGTATATCCTTACTCTCAACTCTTAAACAAATATTAACCATATTTTAGCTATAATCCCCTCCATTTAGAGACACTATATGATGTCTAAATATTTACTTTTCAAGGTTGCCATATGCAAGATTTATTTACTTCATTTAAGGACAATTGTGGGTTTGGGCTTTTAGCTTCTATTGACAATACACCTTCACACAAAAATTTAGAAGATGCAGTGACTTCTCTCTCACGCATGATGCACAGGGGAGCAGTAGCAGCAGACGGAAAAACAGGTGATGGTGCTGGTTTACTTCTCTCTATTCCCAAATCATTTTTTTTAAAAGAAGCAGCAGAAAATGGTGTACATCTCCCCAATAATTATGCTGTTGCTATGGTGTTTTCTAATGATCCCACTGACTTTGATGTCATTGCTCAGATTTGTGAGAACAATGACCTTAAGATTGTTTATACACGTACCGTTCCTATCGACACCAATGCACTTGGTAAGCAAGCACTTGCTTCACTCCCAACTATAAAACAAGTTTTTCTGGCACCAAATTCACCTGTCGCCATTAACCGTTTTGAAGCACTGGTGTATCTTTCCCGTAAAGAGATAGAAGCAGCATTGATTGAAGATAAAACATTTTATATCCCTTCTTTCTCAACGTCTGTAGTCTCTTACAAGGGACTTGTTATGCCTACGCATATTAAAGAGTTCTATAAAGACCTTGCCAATCCAGACTTTGAGATTTCATTTTGTCTTTTCCATCAGCGTTTTTCAACCAATACTTTACCAGAATGGAAATTGGCTCAGCCATTTAGAATGATTGCCCATAATGGAGAGATCAACTCTGTTACTGCAAATAGATTTAATGTAAAAGCTAAAATGGCTGCAGCAAAGTCTGATATATTTACAGATGAAGAGATGGATAGACTGAGAAATGTAATTCAAGATGATATGTCTGACTCTGCTAGTTTAGATAATTTTATGGAATTCCTTCGTGTGAATGGTGTTGACTTCTTTAAAGCAGCACGTTCATTGATACCTGCACCTTGGCACAACAACCCACAGATGGATACTGATCTTAGAGCATTTTATGAGTATGCAAGTGCAACATTTGAGCCATGGGATGGACCAGCAGCGGTAAGTATGACTGATGGACGTTACATCGGTTGTGTACTAGATAGAAATGGCTTAAGACCTTCAAAGTACATTAGAACAACAGACAATAGGCTTCTTATTTCATCTGAGTATGGT
This sequence comes from Campylobacterota bacterium, assembly GCA_034658615.1. Lineage (GTDB taxonomy): Bacteria > Campylobacterota > Campylobacteria > Campylobacterales > Sulfurovaceae > Sulfurovum. The sequence goes on along the minus strand of JAYEFI010000159.1, from coordinate 5,923 downwards.
GTACTTAAAGTACCTGAAGAAGAGATAGTTGAACGTGGTAGATTACAATCTGGTGAAATGATGGGAATTGACCTTAAACATGGAAAGGTATTGACCAATACAGATATTAACGAGTATCTGAAAGCAGGGAATGCTTATGACAAATGGCTCACTTCAAATCTCACTTACCTTCAAGAGCATGTACCAGGTGCAGAGTTTGATGCTTGTGACGACCAGTATGGAGATATGGCTGCTAAGCAACGTTACTTTAATTTTACTTCTGAAGTGATTAGAGAAGTCATAAGACCAATGATGAATGAAGGTAAAGAGACTACAGGTGCAATGGGTGATGATACACCACTGGCTGCATTTTCGACAGAACAACGTAACTTTACAGATTTCTTTAAACAAAAATTTGCACAAGTAACAAACCCACCAATAGATCCTATTCGTGAGAAAACAGTGATGAGTCTCAACACCGGTTTTGGTGAGAAATATAATATTTTATCTGATTCCCCTATACATGGAAAACGTCTGAAAACTGTACTTCCGATTATGTCAGCAGAAAAGCTTTGTATCCTTCAAGAGTTTGGTACACCAGGATATGATAAGTATGACCCCGATTATAAAGTTGGGAAATATGATACAACCTATAAAGGTGATTTAAAAGAGAGTTTAAATGCACTGATAGTACGTATCATTGATGATGTAAGAAAAAATGATATTAGAACGATTATATTAGATGATAGAAAACTCAATGCAGAGAATAAAGTCATTCCTATGCTTATGGTAATGGGTCGTCTCAATCAAGAGCTTTTAAAAGCGAATATAAGACATCTTGTTAGTATTGTAGCTGTGACAGGAGAAGTATTTGACCCACATTCTGCAGCTTGTTTACTTAGTTTTGGTGCAGCAGCTATTTTCCCTTATTTGCTTTATCATACAGTGGAAGAACTTGAAGAGGGAAATGAAGCAATCAAAGCTATTTTAAAGCGTTTTAGAAGAGCGATGGGTGCTGGTTTACTAAAGATTATGTCTAAGATGGGTATCTCTACACTGGCTTCATATAGAAACTCGAGACTGTTTGATGTTATTGGTCTTAGTACTGAGATTGTTGAAGATTGTTTTGATGGTGCGACAGGGCTACTTCCCGGTCTTGGATATGAAGATATAGATGCACGTTTAAATACAAATCATCAACGTGCCTTTACAGATGCATTTGATGGTAAAGATAAAGCACTTTATAAGGGTGGTTTCTACAAGTATAAAAAAGGTGAAGAGTTCCATGACTTTTCTCGTCCTACCATTTCAGCTATGCAAAAAGCAGCAGAGAGTGGAAATGCAGAAGACTATGCAGAAGTGAAGAAACTTGTGAATGAACGTGATAAAAAGTTTATTCGTGATTTCTATGATTTAAAGAGTGACCGAGAACCTATCGGTATTGATGAAGTGGAACCACTCTCTGAAATTTTTAAACGTTTCTCAACAGCAGCAATGTCAATGGGGTCAATCTCACAAGAGGCACATGAAACACTAGCTGTTGCTATGAATACCATAGGAGGTAAGTCTAACTCAGGTGAGGGTGGTGAAGACCCAGCACGCTATGGTACAGAGAGAAACTCAAGTATTAAACAAGTAGCATCAGGACGTTTTGGTGTGACCCCAGAGTATTTAAGGTCTGCTACAGAGTTACAAATTAAAGTAGCACAAGGTGCAAAACCAGGTGAGGGTGGACAGCTTCCAGGTTCTAAAGTCTCTCCACTGATTGCAGAACTTAGATTTACAAAACCAGGGGTGACACTTATTTCGCCACCACCACATCACGATATCTACTCTATTGAAGATTTGGCACAGCTTATCTTTGACTTGAAACAGATTAATCCAAAGGCAAAAATAGCTGTAAAACTTGTATCTACAGCAGGTGTTGGTACAATAGCCGCTGGTGTTGCTAAATGTTATGCAGATAAAATTATTATCTCAGGTGCTGATGGTGGTACGGGTGCTGCACCTATTGGTTCTATTAGATTTGCTGGTAACTCATGGGAACTTGGACTCATAGAAGCACATAATGCACTTAAAGCAAACCACCTAAGAGGACAAGTAACAGTTGAGACCGATGGTGGATTAAAAACAGGTTTAGATGTTGTAAAAGCAGCTATTCTTGGTGCAGAGGAGTATGCATTTGGTACAGGTGCCCTGGTACTTGTTGGATGTATTATGCTTAGAGTTTGTCACCTTAATACTTGTGGTGTTGGTGTTGCCACACAAGATGCACACTTACGTGAAAAATTTAGTGGAAATGTTCAAAAAGTAGTCAATTACTTTACATTTATAGCCACAGAAATAAGAGAGATACTTGCTGAACTTGGATATAAATCACTTGAAGAGATCGTAGGTAAAAACGAGTTACTTGAAGTCATTGATGATACATTTGCGAAAAAATTTAACTTTGATGAGATGCTTTATAAACTTGATGGTGACAATACATGTCAAGTACCGTTTAATGAGCCATATGACAAAAATGAATATGAAAAAGAGATACTTTCAAAGCTTATAGATACGATTAAAGATCCATCTAAGAAGATTGTTCTTGAGAGAGACATTTCTAACCTTAACAGAAGTTTTGGAACACTTATCTCTGGTGAGATCGCAGCGATTCATGGAAACCTTGGACTCCCAACAGGTACGATTACACTCAACGTAAAAGGTACAACAGGACAATCTCTTGGAGCATTTATGTCTAAAGGTATTCACATTAATGTTGAGGGTGCAGGAAACGATTATATCGGTAAAGGTATGAATGGTGGTCAAATAGTCATTAGCTCTAAGAAGGCAGGACATGCGTTTGCACTAGGCGGTAACACATGTCTTTATGGTGCTACAGGCGGGACACTTTATGTGCATGGTAAGGTAGGTGAGCGTTTTGGTGTACGTAACTCTGGAGCGACCACAGTAGTTGAAGGTACAGGTGACCATCCATGTGAATATATGACCGGTGGGGTTGTTGTAATCCTTGGTGATACAGGTGTGAATTTTGGTGCTGGTATGACTGGTGGTAAAGCATTTGTTTATGACATGGAAGGTAAGTTCTATGAAAAAGTAAATCCTGAACTTGTTGAACCATTACGTATAGACACTGATGAATGGGACTCAGAGATGTTTGAACTTAAAGCACTACTCAAAGACTATGCATCAAAAACTGGAAGTAAAAGAGCCCTATATATCTTAGATAACTTCAGATCTGAAATGCGTAAATTTTGGATGGTTGCACCACGTGGTGTAAAACCAACAATTATTGCTGGTGCAAAAGGCGAATAGGACTTTAGCTATGACTGACTTCATAAAAGCCTGCATAAAAGCTAACGAAGAGATAGCACAATCCATTCAAAACGGTTTTGATGCATCTTGGTTTGAAAAAACCGTAGTGGGTGCTGGAGGTGATGTGAGTTCTAAGCTTGACTTGATGGCTGAAGCTATTTTTGTAAAGTATTTAGGCTGTTTTGGGAAGATAGAGTCTGAAGAATCAGGTATTATTGGAGAAGGTGAAGATAGAATTATCATTGACCCTATTGATGGTTCTTCTAATGCTCTTTCTCTTTTTCCTTTTTATGGTACTTCAGTAGCACGTGTAGATGCTGAAGGAATGTTAGATGCTGCTATCGTTTGTAATTTGGCAAACGCTGATATTTTTTTTACAACCAATACAAATGGTGTACAGCAAGGTAAGCTCTTCTCTCCGGACTTTCATGACCCACACACTTCACCTTGTCCAGAAATTGGACTCTTTGAAAAAGCGTATGCAAACCCTGATTTAGTGGCTCTACTTGATAAAAAAAATCTAAAATTTAGGGCACCTGGTGCAATTGCACTTTCTTTGGCGTATGCACGTTCTGTAAATTATGTATTGTATGTTGGGACGTTTCGTATTTATGATTTTGCTGCGGGATTGGCACTTTGTGAAGGGCTTGAAGTTATTGTTGAAGAGGAATATGTTATAGTATCAAAAGATAAAAATATAGCAAGAGAAATAGAAGATTTAATAAAGAAAATATAAATAGAATAATTGGAGAGCATAATGTTTGGTAATTTGTTTAGAAAAGAAGAAGAGATTAAAGAGACTCCTAACCAATGGATAAAATGTCCTAAATGTACTTCTTTGATGTATTACAAGGAAGTAGAAGCAAAGCAACATGTATGTCCAAAATGTAATCATCATTTCCGTATTTCTGCACTTCAACGTATTGATTCTATTGTAGATAAAGGTTCATTTGTTGAGATGGACAATACATTGGCACCTGTTGATCCTTTGAAGTTTACAGATAAAAAGTCATATAAAAAACGCTTAGAAGAAGCTAAATCTAAAACAGGTAAGACTTCCTCTGTTATGTCTGGTTCGTCTACCATTGGTGGAAGACCTGTAGAAATTGTAGTTTTTGACTTTTCATTTATGGGTGGAAGCCTTGGTTCAGTTGAAGGTGAAAAAATAGTACGTGGTATTACCAGAGCTATAGAGAAAAAGTGTGGATTTATTATTGTTTCAGCAAGTGGTGGTGCTAGAATGCAAGAGAGTACCTACTCATTGCTTCAAATGTCTAAAACGTCAGCAGCACTCAATAGATTGCACCAAAAGGGTTTGCCTTTTATCTCTATCTTGACAGACCCTACTATGGGTGGTGTTTCTGCATCATTTGCTATGTTGGGTGATATTATTATGGCTGAACCTGGAGCACTTATTGGTTTTGCAGGACAAAGGGTTATTAAACAAACAGTTGGTGTAGATTTGCCAGAAGGTTTTCAACGTTCAGAGTTTTTACTAGAACATGGGCTTATAGATATGATTGTTGATAGAGATAACTTACATCAAACACTTTCTCACTTGTTTGAACTTTTCGAAAACCAAGAAGATGCAATTGCAGAAGAGATAGTAGATGAAAATAAAACTGAACCTGTAATAGAAGATAGTGTAGATGAAGATTTATCTGATGAGGAAGAGATAGAGATTTCTTCTGTAGATGAAAACAATGAATTACTAAAAGAAACCGAAGCGTTAAAAGTCTAATAAAAAATTATAGAAAAAAGAAGTTTAAACTTCTTTTTTTCTAGTGATTTTTGCCCCTAAAGAAGAGAGTTTTCCTTCTAGGTCATCATACCCTCGGTCTAAGTGATAAATGCGTCTAACATTGGTTGTGCCTTCTGTAACCAGTGCCGCAAGTACCAATGCAGATGAAGCCCTAAGGTCTGTAGCCATTACATCAGCTCCATAGAGTTTAGTCACACCTTTTACCGCAGCAGTTGAGCCTTTTAGCCATATGTCAGCACCCAACCTATTGAGTTCACTAACATGCATAAAACGGTTTTCAAAAAGGCGTTCTTCTATAAGGCTTTCACCTTCTGCCATGACAGCTACCGCCATAAATTGTGCTTGCATATCTGTAGGGAAACCAGGGTATTCAATGGTAATTAAATCAACAGGTTTCAGTGTTTCTGCTGGATGTATAGTAATACTCTCATCTTCAATGTCAAAGCTACACCCCATAGATTCTAGTTTATCTATGGAGGTACTAATATGTTCTACATTGACTTTATTTAAAGTAATAGTAGAAGATGTAATTGCACCAGCACAAAGGTAGGTACCTGCCTCAATTCTATCAGGTATAATTTCAACAGAAGAAAACTCTAATGGCTTGCCACATGTTCCCTCTATGGTAAGCTCATGTGTACCTATACCTTCTATTTTGACACCTGCAGATGCTATCATTTCACAAAGCTGAACAACTTCTGGCTCTTTTGCAGCATTTATGATATTGGTTGTACCATGTGCCATTGATGCAGCCATAACAATATTTTCTGTACCACCTACTGTGATTTTATCGAAAATTATTTTTGCACCTTGAAGACCATTTTTAGCTTCTGCACGTACATATCCACCTTTTATTTCTATAGT
>JAYEFI010000158.1:0-7605 GCA_034658615.1 Campylobacterota bacterium | reverse complement strand
ACCACCGCATCATCTGCATCACGTCTATTGATGACTGTATAATCTGCATTATCCACAACCGTATCAAGTATATGTTTTAAATTATTTCTTGCTTCTGTGTAGTTTACTACCGTCATACCTATCCTTTTATGTTCAACTTATTGTACAAGTATAGCTTGTTTTTATTTGATTTGCAAATTTTTACTTAAAAAGTATGCTTGGATTCACATCATAAGCGAATACCCTAAAAGTGAATTGCTGTAGTGGTTATCAAGAAGAGTTAGATACACTTAAGCAATCACAACAAAGCTTAAAGGGTAAAAAATGGCATATAACCAACTAACTCTCCAAGAGAGATATTATATCGAAGTAGAGAGTTAGAAAAGAAAGCTTCGTTTTGTCATGTGCTACGAAATAGTATGCTATAATTCCAATAATAAAACACCCTCTCAATTGAAAGAAAAACTATGCAAGAACAACATTTAGAAGAACAACCCTTAAAAAAAGTAGCCATTGTAGGACGTCCCAATGTTGGAAAGTCTTCACTCTTTAACCGTTTGGCTAGGCAACGTGATGCCATTACTTCAGATATGTCTGGTACGACACGTGATGTGAAAAAACGCATTGTAACCATATCTCAAAACCGTGAATTTGAAGTCCTTGACACAGGAGGAATAGACTACTCTTCTGAACTTTTTACGAAAGTAGCGGCATTTTCTCTACGGGCAGCTGAGGAAGCAGATATTATCATCTATATGGTCAATGGTAAAACCATACCAGAGGCTGAAGATAAAGAGCTTTTTTACAAACTTCAAGAGATGAACAAACCTCTAGCATTAGTCGTAAACAAAATAGACAATGACAAAGAGGAAGAGCGTTATTGGGAATTTTTAGAGTTTGGAGCAGATGCAACATTCCCCATGTCAGTAAGTCATAACCGTTATTTTAATGACTTCTATGCATGGATGGAAGAACATGTACCTGCACCAGAAGAAGACGAGGGTCTCGTACTGGAAGAAGATGAAGAAGTAGACCCCTTTGCTCAAATCGTTGAGCAAATACACGCTGAACATAAAGAAGAGGTAGACAATAAAATACGTGTTGCCATCATAGGACGTGTCAATACAGGTAAATCTTCTTTACTCAATGCACTTATAGGAGAAGAGCGTTCTGTAGTCTCTAGTGTCGCAGGAACAACTATAGACCCCATAGATGAAAAGCTTGATTACAGAGACCATGAGATTACATTTATAGATACCGCGGGGATTCGTAAACGTTCTAAAATAGTAGGCATCGAAAAATATGCACTTACACGTACGACAGAAATGTTAAAAAAAGCAAACCTTGTGCTACTTATACTTGACTCTACACAACAGATATCTGAACTCGATGAGAGAGTAGCAGGTCTCATAGAGGAACATAGACTTGCCTGTCTTATAGTCCTCAACAAGTGGGACATCAAAGAAGACAGAAGTTATGAAGAAGTAGTAGATGACATACGGGATGAACTCAAATTCTTACACTATGCACCATTTTTAACCATCTCTGCAAAAACAGGACTTAGGGTCAATAAAATTCTTGACCAAATAGTAGACATCTATGGACGTTATAAAACACGTATATCTACTTCAGAACTAAACGATACACTACGTATGGCTATACGCCGCCACCATGTACCCTCACACAATGGTGCAGTAGTGAACATAAAATTTGCTACACAATATGAGACGAAACCTCCTAAGATAGCACTCATTACCAATAGACCAGAATTTTTACATTTTTCATACATCCGTTACTTGTCAAATTTCTTTAGAGAAAAATTTGACTTTGAAGGTGTACCTTTAGACATCGCTGCTAGAAAACGTGGTCAAAGACATGATGAAGAGCAGGATTACATCTAAGACCTGCTATAATTCAGAAAAATTATTTCAGGAATTATAATGCGTGTACTCACAGGAATTCAAGCTTCAGGTAAACTTCATATAGGTAACTATTTTGGTGCAATGAAGCCTATGATAGAGCTTCAAGAAGAGCATGAACTTTTTACGTTTATTGCAAACTACCATTCACTCACTACTTCTAAAGATGCTGCAACTTTACGACAATACTCTATTGATGCTGCTATTGATTATCTCTCTGTAGGTATAGACCCAAATAAAACAACTTTTTGGATGCAAAGTCACTCACCTGAAGTACTTGAACTCTACTGGATACTCTCTAAATTTACGCCCATGGGACTGCTTGAACGTGCACACTCCTACAAAGATAAAGTTGCACGTGGTATCTCTGCTAATCATGCACTTTTTTCTTACCCGGTACTGATGGCAGCAGATATACTCATGCTTGACACACAAACTGTACCTGTAGGAAAAGACCAAATCCAACACGTAGAAATGACCCGTGACATTGCCACAAAGTTTAACAATGAATATGGAGAGGTATTTACACTTCCTGAACATTTAGTACAAAAAGAGGTAGCTACCATACCTGGTATTGATGGACAAAAAATGTCAAAATCTTATGACAACGCCATTGACCTTTTTATGGAAACTGAAAAAAAACTTCAAAAACGTTGTAATAAAATCATCTCATCATCTACCCCACTTGGCGAACCACTAGAGTGGGAAAATGACAACATTTATAACCTTGCAGCACTCTTTTTAGATACACCTCAAAAACAAGCCTTACAAACACGTTATGAAAGTGGTAAGGAGGGCTATGGGCACTTTAAGAAATACCTCAAAGAACTCATATGGGAAGAGTTAGGTGAAGCCAGAGAGAAAAGAGAATACTACCTAAACCATATAGATGAAGTACATGATATTTTAGCCATGGGTGCAAAAAAAGTGTCAGAAATTTCTAAGCAAAAAATGAACCATGTTAAAGATGCTATAGGGTTGCTATAACATTATTTAGCACCTGCTTATATGCCATCCAGTGCAGCATCAATGGCTAAATTTAGACCTCTGTTTTTTTCATTTACTTGGTTTAATGCCTGATCAATTTTATTTTTAGGTAATTCTGGTTTTACTGAAATTTGATTACTTTTGGTATCCTCTTGTTTGCTTGCTTTTACATCAACTTCTTCATGCCCCTCAAGGCTATTTAAATAACTGTTGGTTTTTTCTTCTTTAGACCCTGATATTTACCATTAAGCCTAATATTTGGGTTGAAGCTATATCGTAATGCTGTGCATTTTAGTATTTTGAACAAAAAGAGTCTTTACTGCATCCAAATTGATTGTCCCTGTGGTATATAAATTGATTGCTAAATCACCACTATTATCGTGATCTTTGCTTTTAGCACAAGTTAGTAAGTGTTTGGCTATGGCATCTCCTGTTTCTACGAGATGTACCTCTCTTTGCATAATAGTTTTAATGCGTTCTGAGACTAAAGGGTAATGTGTACACCCTAGCACTATGGTGTCAACATTATTTTTTTTCATAGGCTCTAGCCATACCGATAACATCTCTTTGATTTTAACAGAATTAACGTCACCTTTTTCTATCTGCTCCACTAGACCAGGACAAGCTTGTTCATGTAAACAAATAGTCTCACCATATGCAAAAGTGTCGACCAACTGCTGATACTTCTCTCCACGTAATGTTGCAGGTGTTGCAAGTACACCTACATTGCCAGTTTTTGTGTGTTTAATAGCTGGTTTTACCCCCGGTTCTGTACCTAGTATAATAAGTTCAGGGTGCTTTTTACGTAGTGTCTTAATAGCAGCAGAGGTTGCTGTATTGCACGCAATAATAAGTGCATCAATTTGATGATGCGTAATAAAGTATTGTGTAATGTCTAGTGAGTATTGTAATATTTCAGAAGATGTCTTCTCTCCATACGGTGCATGAAGTGTGTCAGCTATGTAAAAAAGTTCTGCACCTTTGACTACCTTTTTAAGTGCCTTAACAACCGTTAATCCACCTAAACCAGAGTCAAAAACACCAATCTTTAATTTTTCACTACTCATTCATCATATTTAAGAATTCTTCGTTGGTTTTTGTTTTCATCATTTTAGAGAACAAGAACTTCAAGCCTTCCACTTCTTCCATGTTTTGCATTGCATTTCTAAGTGCCCACACTTTTTGTAATGTTTCAGCATTGACCATAATTTCTTCTTTTCTTGTACCAGACTTGGTCACATCAATAGCAGGGTAAATACGACGTTCTGAGACATGACGGCTAAGCACTACTTCGGAGTTACCTGTACCTTTAAACTCTTCAAAAATCACCTCATCCATACGAGAACCAGTCTCTATAAGTGCAGTAGCTATAATAGTAAGTGACCCACCATGTTCTATGTTTCTAGCTGCTCCAAAAAAGCGTTTTGGTTTATGTAAAGCATTGGCATCTACACCACCAGAGAGAACTTTACCAGAACTTGGGGTTACGGTGTTATATGCACGTGCTAGTCTCGTAATAGAGTCAAGTAAGATAATAACATCTAAACCCATCTCCACACGTCTTTTTGCTTTTTCTATGACCATTTCTGCAGTACGTACATGGTTTTGTGCAGGTAAGTCAAATGTGGAAGCATACACCTCACCTTTGACTGAACGTTGCATATCTGTCACTTCTTCTGGTCTCTCATCGACAAGCAGTACCATAAGTGATGCTTCTGGATTATTGTGCGTAATACCATGTGCTAACTCTTTTAAGAGTTCTGTTTTACCCGTACGTGGAGGGGCAACCACTAGTGCTCTTTGTCCTTTTCCTATGGGAGAAAAAAGGTCTAGAACTCGTCCAGTCATTTTGACTGGGTTGTACTCAAGCTTTAGTTGATCGGCTGCATACAAAGGTGTAAGGTTTTCAAAAAGTGGTCTCTGTTTTGATTTGTCTGGAGCCAGGTAATTGATGGCTTCTATTTTAAGTAGTGCATTGTACTTCTCTTGCTCTTTAGGTGCACGCACTTGCCCTGTGACGATGTCACCATTTCTAAGTGCAAAACGTTTAATTTGTGTACCTGAGACATAGGTATCGTTACTAGAGTTAGCAAAGTTCCCATCTTCTGAACGCAAGAAGCCATACCCGTCTGGAAGTATTTCTAAAATACCAGTAAACAAGATGAACCCACCTTGACTTACCTGAGACTTTAAGATTTCAAAAATAAGGTCTTTTCTCTGAAATTCATTTGGATTTTCAACTTTTACTTCATCTGCAATACGCACAAGTTCTTCAAGAGGTTTTATCTGAAGGTCTTCAATCTTGTGTCCTTGTACAGGTACATGTGTTCTTTGATTTTTTTTATTTTGGTTTGATTTTTTTTGCTCAGGTTTCTTTTTATGATCGTTCATGATGCCTCTTAGGTTTTTGAGATGAAATGGAGATTATGCAACAAGCTCTTCTTGTTACTGTAGTATGCAATTATAGTTCTTTTAACCTAAAATCTAGGTAAGAGCTATAATATGTCACTTTATTTGTTATAAAAAGGGATAATGGTCATTATATCACCCAATGCTATAGGCACCCATGTAGGATGGTCATTGGCATTTCTCATTGCACTTCCAAAACTTAGTTCTAAGCTATTTGAAAAACCATCATTATCAAAATCTGCATCTGCCTCATTGAGAGGATTCATGCCATTTGCTAGTTCCACACTATCAACAATACCATCATCGAGACTTGATGTGTGACCTGACAAGGACAATTCACTCCCTTCTTCATGGCTAAAGTTTCTTAAAAATTGAGTCTCTGTCACCGTTGTTGTCGACATTGCTATCGCCACCTGTTCCTGACTTAATCGTAGTCTCTAAAATAAACTCACCTATTCCTCCACTTTGAGTAGTAAAGGTTCCAGTAAATGCAAATCTTGATCTACTAGTTGGCATATCTGTTCCTAAGTATGTCATCACATAATCAAAAGAGTCTGTATCATCAAAGTTCCACAGATTATTTTCGACATCATCCCCTTTAAAGCTTGTCATTGACGAATCATAACTTAAAGTAAGTGCTTTATTTTTAGGAATTCTAATAATCAATGGATTACTCACATCATGTTTACTACCTGCTGCTATATTCAGTATGAGTGTGTCAAATGAGATGTCATGGACACCCCCTCCATAGACTATTCCACCGTAGACTGTGAGTACTGATTTATAGTCTGGGCTTAGTTCTAAATCTGCTGTACACGTCTCTTGTTTTGGAGTAGTAGCAGCATCTGAACCTGATACAAGCAATGAAATGATTTGTCCCGTACCAAGAGTCAAGTTTGTACCAGTCCCGTTCGCTCCAGTTAATTGTACAGATATTGTATTCCTATCAATAAAAGAAAGATTGGTAGTTGTTGAACTACTATAGCTTTGTAAAATATTGGTATTCATAGCATTAGGGACAATATAGATTGCATAGGTTTGTCCAGACATTACATTTAAGATGGTATCTGCACTTGTCCCTACACGGTAAAACTTATCAACTTTATTTTTAAGTGAACGTGTAGTAAAACACCAATTTTTAGTATATGCATTCCCTTCAAAGCTATATCCTAAAGTGACATCGTAACGGCTCCCCCACTCTAGCCTTTGTTCTGAAAAAATGGCATGTTGATAAGGAGAAAATTTACTATTAGGGTCACTATTTTCATTCATCACCATTCCCTGTCCTGAATGAGTAATAAGACTTTGATTCAATCCACTTCCATCTTTTACTGTAAATGAGGTCATTGATGGTGCAGAACTAAAAGAACCTTCATTAAACTCCACACTGATAGGATAAGCAGATACAGAATGATTAGGAAGAGGGTCTGGTGACTCTTCGTAAAATACTGGGGGTGTATTTGTACTATTCACTGATGGCCATACAATAATATCTACAGAAGAAGCCTTTATAGTATCAGATCTATTTTCGTATTCAGTCTGACTAATAATCTCATTAGGGTCAACACAAACGAGAGTATACCCACTACTAGCCGTGCTACTTGTACAAGCATTATTTACACTTGAATTTCCCATATTGTAGGTATAGTAGTTATTATTATCACTAATACCTATACCCACTTCATCATAATCTAAACTAAGAAAACCAAAGCGATGGTAAATGGCAGAGAAGAGTCCATCAATCGAGCCTTCTACCGTAGGAGTACCTGCTGATACATTTTCTGCTACTGCTGCCTTATATCCAGTATACGCAGCTCTTTGTGTGGCATAGTCACCAGTATATCCATTTAAGATCCTATCTTCAGCATGTCCTGAAACAGTATTTATTTGCATATAATCGCTATGGTTTTGTGCAGCTTGCTCTAATTGATTTTGTACACTAAATACTGGCATACCTGCTTGCGTACGAAATGAGTTTAGATAGTCAAACCCATCTGTAGCCTGCAACAATGTAGCTAGTAAAGTTATGAATATTGTATATTTTTTCATTTTTCATCCCTATTGGTATGATGTATAGGTAAATATTATACTCAATCCCAACTTAACGCAAAATACAACAGAGGTGGATAGATAAAAACGCCCATTAAAAAGAACCATGTGGGTATATTCCACTGTAGTAGGTGGGCTACTTCTAGGGGTATGTTACGTTTCACAAAAACCATTTTAATTAACTCTATTTTATAAAAAATATCAAATATTTTAAGTGCAAGTAGCAGTATCATGCTGATATTGAGAATACCTGTTGTGAGGA
>JAYEFI010000157.1:0-1775 GCA_034658615.1 Campylobacterota bacterium | reverse complement strand
ACAAAGGTTTGTAGTAAGACAAGAAGTGTTTGATGAAGTGTTTGAAGCATTGCAGGGTGCAGACTACTCCGTGCCAAACCAACATCATATACTCGTAGGTCAAAGAGGACAAGGCAAGACTACCATACTACGTAAAATCAATATAGAAATTACAAAAGATAAAAAACTATCTAAATTCCTCATACCTGTACAGTTTACAGAAGAACAATATAGTATGCGAGGACTTTGCAGTCTTTGGGAGAGAGTGGTAGAGCATTTGGAAGACCACTATGCAGCACTTTTTGAAGATGCATTAGAGCAAATAGAGATGTATGAAGACGATGATAACTATGAGATGAAGTGCTTTTCTTACTTGGAAAAGCTCTTGAAAAAGCAGAAAAAGAAACTTGTTTTACTTATTGATAATATCAATATATTACTAGAAAGTCTCAATGAGCAAGAGCAACACCATTTAAGAGAGATACTGTTAACTTCATCAAGTTTCATTATAGTGGGTGGTTCTACTAAAATGTTTGAACAGCAGTACGAGTACTCAAAACCTTTTTATGAATTTTTTAACATCATAGCACTAGAGGGGCTTACCTTTGAAGAGAGTGTAGCTCTGCTGAAAATACTTGGAGACAAAGAACAGACACAAAAGATAGCGTATATTATAGAGCATAATCCCGCACGGATAGAAACACTCAGGCGTGTGACAGGTGGAGTACCTAGAACTATGGTGATGCTCTTTGACATCTTTATAGAAGATAATGGTGATACTTTTAATGACCTTATGAAGGTACTGGATGATGTTACACCTTTGTACCAAGAACGCATGAACCACATACCAAAGGTACTGCAAAATATCACTCATGCTATAGCTATAAACTGGGATGGCATGCTCACTAAAGAGATAGCCAAGAAAACAAAACTAGAGAGCAAGGTAGTCTCAGCACAACTCAAACAGCTAGAAAAGTATCAGATAATAGACTCTGTGTCACTAGGGAAAAACAAAATATATAGCATTAAAGAACGGTTTTTTAACATCTGGTACTTGATGCGTTTTGGTAAGAAAAAAGATAGAAATAGAGTAGAGTGGCTCATACAGTTTTTACTTGCTTGGTATAGTAGAGATGAGTTGGAAAAGAAAGCAAAATTTTTTATGGACAGATGTAAGACAAGTGAGTATAACCCTCAATATGTATTGCAATATACAGAAGCTTTAAGCTATACAGGCATAAATGACACTCTCGAGAGTGAATTAAAACAGAGTACAAAGAGTTATTTTGATGAGATAGGTTCTTCATTGACAAATGACTTATCACCAAGTAACCATGAATTGTACCAAAAAACGATAGATGCTTATAATAATAACGATAAAGAAAAAGCTATTAAAATCTTGGAGAAATCAGGGAAAGAAAATGGCACTATTTTATATAACCTTGGTGTTTTATACGATGAGAAAAAAGAGTACGACAAAGCAGAGAAGTACTATCTTAAATCCATAGAGAGTGGGAATACAAATGCACTTTATAACCTTGGTATTTTATACAAAGAGAAAAAAGAGTACGACAAAGCAGAGAAGTACTATCTTAAAGCCATAGAGAGTGGAGAGGCAAAGGCACTGAATAACCTTGGTAATTTATATAAAGAGAAAAAAGAGTACGACAAAGCAGAGAAGTACTATCTTAAAGCCATAGAGAGTGGGAATACAAATGCACTTTATAACCTTGGTATTTTATACAAAGAGAAAAAAGAGTACGACAAAGCAGAGAAGTACTATCTTAAAGCCATAG
>JAYEFI010000156.1:0-7655 GCA_034658615.1 Campylobacterota bacterium | reverse complement strand
TCATCCTTATATATAGGACGGCCTATAACAGGATAGTCTACATTCTCTTTATGTGCCAACTGTAGCGTAGCCACACGTTGTTGGTCTCCAGCATCTTCTCCAAAAGGGCGTATACCTGGGCAAAGTGTTAAGAATGTACTAGAAGTAGCTCTCTTAATAGCCTTACTTTCAAACGTTGAACATACCACACCATCTAAACCATTTGCATAAGACATTTTTGCAAATTGCTCTGCTTTTTCAGCTATACTTTTTTCATATATATTTTGAAAGTTAATTTCATCAAAAGAAGTAAGTGCCGTCACGGCTAGTACCAATGGACGTTTCTCATAAGTAGACAATCTTTCCATAACACTCTTCATAGCTACAGAACCCGCACTTGCATGAATATTGAACATATCAACACCCAGTTTCGCTATCTCTTCTGCTGCATCTGCCATAGTATTTGGTATGTCATAAAGCTTGAGGTCTAAAAATATCTTAAAGTCTGGGTTTATGGTTTTAAGTGCCTCAATGAACGCCTTGCCATCACGAATGTAAGCACGAAATCCTACTTTTATCCAAACATCATACTCTTTTAGTGACTCTGCAAGTGCTAAGTTCTCTTTGGCTGATGGTAAATCTAGTGCTACACATAGTTCCATTTATATACCTTTTATACGGAAGTGGTGACTTTAGTCTCACCTAAGATTTTCTAGCACGAATCAACATAAATTGCCATCAAACTTTTGCTGGGACTAAAGTCTTCACTTCCTTTATAGTTATGTTGGTATAATTATACTTTAAAATCAATAAACTAAAGGCTAAATACACATGTCAAAAAGATACGACGTCTCAGAAGAGACCATGGACACTTACAACTACGCTAAATTTAACACTTCAAAAGGTACGATAACGGTAAAGCTTTATGCTGACGCAGCACCTAACACAGTGGCTAACTTTGCTCACCTTTGTGAAGAAGGTTTTTACAATGGCTTAAAGTTTCATAGAGTTATAGAAAATTTTATGGCTCAAGGTGGGTGCCCACACTCAGCCAATAATCCAGCCATGGCAGGTACAGGTGGTCCAGGTTGGTCAATAGACTGTGAGACTGACACAAGTGTAGAACCTCACAGACGTGGAACACTTTCTATGGCTCATGCCGGCCCTCACACAGGAGGAAGCCAATTCTTCATCACTTTTGTAGCAACTCCTCACTTAGATGGTGTTCATACTGTATTTGGTGCTATTGAAGAAGATGATACAGATTCATTTATGGTGCTTGATAACATCCAAGGAAATGATGATATTAATTCTATTGAAGTTGTGACAAGTAAATAATTCTATTTGCGTAGGTCGGGTTGCCCTCATCCCGACGTAAATTTACATAAAATAATATTCACAATTGTTTGAATATTTGTCGGGATGAGGGCAACCCAACCTATAAAGGACAAGAATGTTCGGATATTACAGAGTCGCATCAGCAGTCAATAAAACCGTTGTCGGTAACCCACATAAAAATGCTGAAGAAGTATTAACACTCATCAATGAAGCTCATAAAAAAGAGGTTTCTGTCATTGTATTTCCAGAGCTTACACTTACAGGATATACGGCTTCAGACCTTCTACTCAATCAAACTCTCATAGCTTCACAAAATGACTCTTTACAATATATATTAAATAATATAAAATATATTAATACCATCAGTATCATCGGCATAGCCTTGTTTGAAGCAGACAGGATATACAACTGTGCTGCTGTACTTCAAAATGGAAAAGTACTAGGTGTTGTGCCCAAATCATATCTACCAAACAAAAAAGAGTTCTATGAAAAGCGTCACTTTACCACAGGACGTGACATTACACGAACTACTACAGACTTACTATATAGTGAAGTACCTTTTGGTGTAGACCTACTCTTTACAGACAAAAAGGAGATGACATTTGGGGTTGAAGTATGTGAAGACCTTTGGGCTGTAACTCCACCAAGTAACCACATGGCTAGTAATGGTGCGAACTTACTCTTTAACCTAAGTGCAAGTAACGAACTCATAGGAAAACACGAGTACCGTGAAGAGCTGGTACGAACGCAGAGTGGACGTTGTATGGCTGCCTATGTCTACAGTTCAGCGGGTGTTGGTGAAAGTACTACCGACACAGTCTTTGGTGGACATGCCATCATCAGTGAATACGGCTCTACGCTAGCCCAAAATGAGCGTTTCCTGATGGAGTCTCACCTCATTACTGCTGACGTTGATTTAGAGCGTCTTAAGTGGCTGAGAGTAAACGAATCTAGTTATGGTGATGGTAGACGCAAAAAAACCAGAATTATTAAGGTAGATGCACTCCCACCTATGAACAAAATACAACGCGACATCAACCCTATGCCTTTTGTACCTTCACGCTACGCTGACAAAAAGCATAGATGTGATGAGATAGTCCAAATACAAGCCCATGGTCTCATAAAACGCATGAGCCATGCACAGATCAAAAAAGCCCTCATCGGTATAAGTGGTGGACTTGACTCTACTCTTGCCCTACTCTCTACCCACAAAGCTTTTGTGATGATGGGTTGGGATACTAAGGGCATCATCGCGGTAACCATGCCTGGCTTTGGGACTACCACACGAACAAGATCAAATGCTGTGAAGCTTTGCGAGGCTTTAGGTGTGACACTTAAAACTATAGATATCACCGAACTCTCACTTAAGGAGTTTGAAGCCATAGAGCATGACAAAGACGACCTCTCCGTAACGTATGAGAATGTGCAAGCACGAGCCAGAACAAGCATACTCATGAACATGGCAAACAAAGAGGGTGGATTGGTCATAGGTACAGGTGACCTAAGCGAGATAGCACTAGGCTGGTCTACGTACAACGGCGACCACATGAGCATGTACGCTCTAAACGCTGGTATACCAAAAACATTAATACAGTATGTCATAGAATACTTCAAATCCAACAGAGACTTAGCAGACATTATAGACGACATCTTAGCTACACCTATAAGCCCAGAACTTCTCCCACATGATGGAAATGAGATAGTCCAAGAGACAGAAAATATCGTAGGACCTTACGAACTTCACGACTTCTTTTTATACCACTTCATCAAGTACGGAGCAAAGCCACCTAAAATACTACACCTAGCAAACTTAGCATTTAAAGATAAATATGATGAAACAACCATCAATAAATGGCTAAAAATATTTTTACGCCGTTTTTTCACACAACAGTTTAAACGTTCTTGTATGCCTGACGGTCCTAAAGTGGGTACTATTTCACTCTCTCCTAGAGCAGACTGGAAAATGGCTAGTGATGTGGATTTTGAGATTTGGTTAAAAGAATTAGAAATATAAGGAGAAAATAATGGCATTATTATCTGAGTTTGGTTGGCAAGGGTAGAAGATACATTTACATAAAACAGATATACTTCCTAAATAATATTATATTTTAATTTTTTTTATTGAAGGAAACACGTGGAACAAACTACTCCCCAAGAAGAGACACTTATACCCTACTTAGATATGGGAACAGGATTCCTCATAGGACTTGCTGTGGGATATACATTGAAAAAAAGTTTTAAATTACTTCTTTTTGTACTAGGTATTTATATTATTGCTATTTTTGTACTTGAAAACAAAGGTATGATGAGTATTAACGAAGCCAGTTTGGAAAATACAGTATCAAACCTTGCTTCTAAATTTAAAGAGTTTGTTGTGTTTTTAAAAGATAGACTTTCAAGCTTTCAGTTTTCAAAGGGCATTAGTTCAGTTGCAGGATTTATATTGGGATTAAAAATAGGATAAATAAAACTTTATATAAGTTTTTTGATGTATAATTTCACCTGATATACAAAATTAAAGGAATTATTATGAAAATTAAATTATCACTTTCAGCTTTACTTTTAAGCTCAACAATCGCAATGGCAGGTGGAGACATATCAGCTGTTGAACCACAAATAACAATACCAGAAATTAAAGCACCAACTGTATCTACATCAGGTTTTTATGCTGGTCTTGGTTACTCTTGTATGCAACTTGTAACAGATACACCAGATGAAGAGTTTATGGGTAATGGCGTTAGTATCAATGTTGGTTACAATGTTAACCCATTTTTAGCTGTTGAAGCTAGATATACTAGATCACTTGACGATGTTAACTACAAAACATGGAATGTTGATCAAGATTTAGAAGATAGTTCTTTATCAAATGCGGCAATTTACCTTAAACCAAAATTTAGCATTGCAGGATTTGGTATGTATGGACTAGTTGGTTATGGTCAAACAGAACTAGACAATGGTACAAATACATTTACAGAAAGTGGTTTCCAATATGGTATAGGTACAAACTTCACAGTGATGGATACAGAATTCTTTGTAGACTACAGAAGACTTTATGATGCAGAAGATTTTGATTCAGGTTATGCAGGACAAGATGTTGCAACTAACTCATTTACACTAGGTGTAAACTACAACTTCTAATCACCCACTTTTCAATGTGTCATTACTTTATGTAGTGACACGTATTTCTTGTGTAAATATACTTTTTTATACCAAATATCCCTCACTTTATACTCCTTATAAGCTTTACCATTAAAAAATGAGGTAAAATATGTGTGATAAAAGATGAGTTTCGAGTTCATCTCTCGTGTGTTAAGTGTTACGCTAGACCCCGAAAGACCTCTTCTGATTTGAAATCCACTTAATAATAAGTGAAAATATTACCCAAAGGTACACAAAATGGCAACATTAGTAAATGGAACTGTAAAATGGTTCAACGATGAAAAAGGTTATGGATTTATTCAACAAAATGATGGTGGAGATGATGTATTCGTACACTTCCGTCAAGTAAATAACGAAAATGGTGGTCGTGTGACTCTTAATGAAGGTCAAGCAGTAACATTTGAAGTTGGTGAAGGTCAAAAAGGCCCACAAGCTGAAAACGTAACAGCTGTTTAATCATATTTTTGTAGGCTTTATGCCTGCAAAAACTCTTTATTTCTTCTAATTTATTTCTTATTCTTTTCTTTTAAAAATTCATATATAGACTTTACTTCATCATTTGTTAAGTAATACCGTGGCATTACCTCATGGTAAACCCCAATAGATTTCAACATCTCATTTAAGCTTTTATGACGTATGTCTGCACCTTTTATAGTTAAAACCTCACCATTTTCCTTGTAATGTACTATTTTTTTACCTTCACCAAAGACACCATGACATTGTGCACAACTAATACCTCTAGGATTATTATATAACATTTCACCATATTCATAGTCGCTAATAAAACTTTCCATTTCTTTTACTTCAGAAAATAAAAGTATTGGTAAAAACAACCAGATAAAACGCATATATTTACTCTCCATCAAACAATTTTTGATATAATACCTAAAAATTGTAAAGAGAGTATTATGCAACTCATCGATGGAAAATCTTTAGCCAATAAAGTACAAGCTTCAGTTACATTAGAAGTGGAAAAACTTAAACAAGAAAAAAATATTGTTCCTGGACTAGCTGTTATTTTGATTGGTGATGATCCTGCAAGTCATGCTTATGTCAAAATGAAAGCAAAATCATGTGAAAAAGTAGGCTTTTATTCTATTACTCATAATATGCCAGACACTATAAGTCAAGATGAAATTATCGCTACTATAGAAATGATGAATAACAATCCACGTATAGATGGTATACTTGTACAACTACCATTACCTAAGCATGTAGATACAAATGCTATTCTTGAAGTCATAGACCCTAAAAAAGATGTAGATGGGTTTCATGCCTATAATGTAGGGAGATTGGTTACAAACTTAGATAGCTTCGTTGCATGTACACCACTAGGTGTCATGAAGATGTTTGACGAGTACAAAATTGACCTAAAAGGTAAAGATGTTTGTGTTGTAGGTGCATCAAACATAGTAGGTAAACCCATGGCATCTTTACTTTTAAATGCAGATGCAACAGTCACAATTACTCATATACATACAAAAGATCTTAAGTCACATACCTCTAAAGCAGATATTGTTGTTGTAGGTGTAGGTGTGCCAGGACTTATAAAAGAAGATATGCTTAAAGAAGGAGCAATCGTAATAGATATTGGCATTAACCGTATCGAAGATGGTTCACTTGTGGGTGATGTGGACTTTGAAAATGTTAGTTCTAAATGCTCATATATTACACCTGTACCAGGTGGTGTAGGTCCCATGACTATTGCCATGCTTCTTAGCAATACACTTAAATCAGCAAAGGTTAGAGTATAATGGAATCATTTAAAAAGTTTTTATCTGTATTTAGTCGTTTCGCAAGTTCTTGGACAGGTACTATTATTATAGTACTTTTTCTTATATTTTTTGTTGCACAATCTTTTGTTATACCTTCAGGTTCTATGAAACGTACACAACTCATTGGTGACTTTCTTTTTGCAAAAAAGTTTTCTTATGGTATACCTACCCCTCACCTTCCTTGGTTAGAAGTACCTTTACTTCCAGACTTTAATGACAATGGTCACCTTATAGAAGGTCCAAGACCACAAAGAGAAGATATTGTTATTTTTCGTAATCCTAAAACACCTAAGATTCATTTTGTAAAACGTTGTGTTGCTATAGGTGGTGATGAAATACTTTTTGACAATAAAAAACTTTATGTTCATTTTCACAATCTAACAGATGAAACGTCAATTAAAAATAAATATCCAAATGCAAATATTGTAAAAATAAACAATAAACTTTGGGTTCTCAATCCATATATGAATAAATATCCGGGCATACAGTATAAGCCAGAGTACAATAGCAATTCATTTGAACTTTTAAATGCACACTATCAAGCAAACCATTCTATAGATATGAAGCCACAATACATAGAGGAGCTTGGTAAAAACCTTTTTTACAAAAAAGTAGCTCCAGACCATTATTATATGGTGGGTGACAACAGGGACAACTCAAATGACAGCCGTTTTTGGGGTGCTGTACCCTATAAAAATATTGTAGGAAAACCTTGGCTCATCTATATGAGTTTGGAGTTCCGTTCATACCAAAAAGTCATGTATGGTGATAAGCATGGATCAGGTAAAGACCATGACAAACTGAGTCGTATTTGTCCACAAATGGACATTGGGTCATCTGAGTGTAAAGCACTTTGGGACAATCAACGCTATACTATTCGTTGGGGACGCATCGGTAGACGTATAGATACACTGCAATTTGAACAACCTATAGAGTAAAGGATTAGATTAGATGACAAGTCATAAAAAGTTTTACATAGCAACTGACCATGCAGGATACGCACTTAAAGCCTACGTAAAAGATTTTGTTCAAAATCTTGGACATGAGATTGTAGACCTGGGACCAGACTCTGCAGACCGTGTAGACTACCCAGACTTTGCTAAAAAATGTGCAAATACCGTACTATCTGACGAAGGGAGCTTTGGCATACTCATCTGTGGTACTGGTATAGGCATCAGTATCGCTGCCAACAAAGTAGCAGGCATTAGAGCTGCTCTTTGTCATGACACTTATACTGCTAAACTTACACGCCAACACAATGATGCTAATATACTTTGTTTTGGTGAACGCGTAGTAGGAAAAGGTGTTATTGAAGAGATGATTGAAGTTTTTGCCTCTACAGAATTTGAAGGTGGAAGACATGCAGGACGTGTGGCAAAAATAGAAGGCTGTTCGCTAGGGAAT
>JAYEFI010000155.1:0-7673 GCA_034658615.1 Campylobacterota bacterium | reverse complement strand
TACTAGGCTTAAATTATCACTATATTATATCTTTCAATAATTTCATTTCATATGCTTCCATACCTAAGATAATACTCTCATTTATCATCTCACGTAACAACACTTCATCTATAGTTTCATTTTGTTTAAAATATAAATGCCTCACTATCTTACCACTGCCTTGTAACATAGGGTACTTTTGTTCGAGTTTATGCCCTTTACCAAAAGCCACTACCAAATGCTCCCCTTTAGTTCTCATCATAATAATCACACCATACTCATCACTATATGACGTTTGTTTGGCATTTTTAAGCTCTTTTATTTTCGGGTAAGAGAGAAGTATATTGCGTATAATGTTAAAAAGGGGAGCAAATGCCCCTTTGCTGTCTATCGTATATTGATTCATAATTTATAATGCTCCATTCAATATGACTACGTACATCTTCATCCCTTCAAAACAAACGGCACAACCGAAAAAACTATCAGTACAGCCATCAATCTATTAAAAATTCTAACGCTTTTTTCATTAGAGATAAATTTCTGCAAATACACTCCACCCAAAGCCCAAAAATTTGTTGACAATAGCCCAACACACAAATACGTAAAAGCTATAATCAATACCTGTAAAAAAGCATGCTGGGCTGAAGTGATAAATGAACCCATAACAGTGATAACCATCACCCACGCCTTGGGATTTACCCACTGAAATAGCATAGCCTGTACAAGTGTAAAAGGCTTTTTTACTGCGTCACTACTACGCATGCTAGAAGACGATGTGGCTATCTTCCATGCCATCCATAACAAGTAGGTAATGCCTATGACTTTCAATACATTATATACCATTGAGTACAACTCAAATACCGTACCCAATCCCAAACCAACGGCAATAATCATAATGGGGAACCCCACCATGACACCTACAATATGGGCTAAGGTTTTCTTGTACCCAAAAGTCAAGCCTGAGGAGAGCAACATGAAGTTATTTGGTCCAGGGGTCATAGCAGTGGCAAACGCAAAGGAGATGATGGAGAGTAGCATACTCGATGTGTATAGTTCTTGCACTTATTATGTCTTCACATCTGGAAAATTCTCAACCATCTTAGCATACGTTTTATGCTTCTTCAAAGTAGACACTACCACCTCTAACGGTTCTGCCAAATTCTCCAACAAATCAAACTCATGTTCACCAACCTCAAATGCTAACTGTTCATGTGGTGGGTTAAATTGGGCATTCACTCCCTCTTTATTACCTCGTGCATCCACTCGGTACCAGCCAAACTCTTTAAGATAAACATTGTTTAGTCCATGCAAGCAATAAATATCCTTTTTATACTCCGAACACGACAAACGCTGATAGCTAAATCCTGTAGGTATGCTATTGGCTCGTAAAAGTGCTGCAAGTAAATGACTTTTAGCATAGCACCACCCAGTCTTGTGTTTGAGTACGTCTGATGCTTTGCAAGTAGTGATGTCGTCTTTATGGTCGCCTGAGTGCTTGATGTTATCTCTCACCCACTCAAAACATGTTTTAGCTATCTGTGTATCTGTAGTGCAACCTTTAGCTAAACTAATGGCTAGGGTATATATCTCTTTATTTGAATAATCGACTATTTCCGTTTCTTCTAAATACTGTTTCATACTGTCTTTTGTTATGTTATTTTGCATCATAATACACTCTTCCCTATCAAAACCAAAGCCCCAAGTGTAGCCATACCCAATACCACTGTTTTAGTATACTTGGGATTAAAATACTTGGCAAACAAGGGAGCTATAAAAAACCCTATGATAAACCCTGGCATCATATAGAGTCCAGATAGGAGTTGTGTATAAGTAAACTCACCCGCTACGTAAAACACCAAAAGCAATACTAGAGAAAATATAGTATACAAAAAAGCCAATGTAGCTTTGATAGATGATAGCGTGTGGTTTTGAAACAAAAGTGCGAGTATCTGACCACCTGAAAGTGCCAATGTCCCTATGAAACCTGCTGCAAATCCACCTGAGTAATTTATTTTACTACCTAGTTTAAATGTCTTAATTTTGATGCTTATCACTACAGAGAGCAATATAAGTAGCCCAAAGAGTATGCCTAAATCTTTATATTCTATATTTTTAAATATATACACTGCCATGAGTATGCCTAGTAACATCCCAAAACCAATTTGAGGCATGTTATCGGTATCAATATGTGTACGTCCTTGATATGCCATCATCACAGTCAGTGTAAGTGAGGCAAGTACTACGGGTACAGGTAGTAGTGTGTAGCTAATCATCGCTAAAAAGGGTACGATTATCATACCCACACTCACACCCGTTGCCATCTGTAAAACCGAGCCAACTATGAGTATAAAATTAGCCAACAAAAATGTGACTATTGTCCATTCCATCTTAATTCCTATCATTGTAAATAGTGTGTAGGGTGCGTAACACGCACCATGTGTATGTGTGTAAAAAGTGATAAAATTATCAGTGAGTTAAATATAGTAGGCTAGAGCCACACTCTAAGAAGCAGTCTTGTAGGTTGAATGTGATTTAGAATAGTTTTCATGTTTTGCTCCTTAAAGTTTTAGTATTGCAAGTGTAGAGCTTTTTTGATTAGAGTTGGTTGAGAGAATAAATATCTCTGTTGAAATAACCAACTCAATTTTACTATTAAGTCTTAAAATTACTTTAGAGGTCCCCTTTAGAAGTCTACATCTATAGTATTAACACTTGGTAACAAAACATGTATAAATAGAGGGTATACTAAAAGTAAAAAGAGTATAGTTATACTTAAATCTGATAAAAGTGAGTGACTAATGTCCAAAAAACAAATAAAAATACAAACTATAACTCCTAGATATGACGAGGTTGAAGACAGGATTCGTCTCTCTTTTAACCATCAAGATACCCAAAACTGTATAGATTTTATGCTAACACGTAAATTTGTGTTAAAACTTTTACCCAGTATTGAAGAATACATGCTCAAAGTCTATTATAAAGAAATGAATGAGAATACCAATACTACTGCTAAACAAAAAGGTGCACGCATTGGCAATCATAATATATTAAAGCCTTATCAAGAAAATGCAGAATTACTGCTAGCGATTCAATTTTCTTTTATGGAAAAAAATAAACTTACCCTACTTAAATTTAGTACTAAATACACAGAGGCTACCATTACACTTAATTATGAATCTTTTGTGAGTATAGTGACACTTATTAGAACTACGACTCCAAATTTTGACTGGGGAATATCTCCTAGTTTTTGATAGATGTATCTTGATGGTTATATGCTCTTTATTCATAAATATTTTTTCTTTTTCCAATTTTAAGTACCAAGAGAATTAGTTTACCATTATCAATTTCAAATATAGCTCTTATTCGTCTAGCTATCACAAATCTAAAATGCTTGTAGTCTGTACCTTTCAACTCTGTCACTTTTTTAGTTTTTTTTAATGCTTCAAGGTTTTCTTCTAAATATCGTAATTTTTTCGCTATGAGTTGTTGCTCTGCATGATTAAATTCCTTTAAATTTTTTATCGCAGTATCTGTTAATTTTAATGTATACACTTACTCCAGTCCAAGCTCTGCAAATACATCATACGCATCATGCACCTTTTCTTCGCCACTCTTAACGTCATTAGATATTTTCTGAGCTGTTATACTGTCTGTATGGTCAAAGTAAAAGTCTAAAGCCCTTTCTATGAGTTCTTTTTGTGTTATATCAAGTGTTTTTGAGAGTGTTTCAAGCTCTTCAGCCACTACACTATCAAACGAGATGAGTTTTTTAACTACTGACATTATATATCCTTTTATATATCTATATAGATATTATATCCGATATTTATTTGGAATGGACTTAATAGTAAAGCTTGAATGTTCCGCTCACTAACATTGACTCCCAACACTTCTTTATAGAGAAATAGTATGGCATTAAAGGCTTGATTCTGCGTTGAGGGGCTGACTTTTTTTTGTGTAGCTAAATGTGTTAAAAATCCTTCGATTTCATCTTTACCCATTTCCACAGGGTGTTTTTTATTATGAAAAAATATATAGGGGACCTCTATAGTGTTTGAAACGTATCTTATCACGAACAATATCCAGTAATTTCTTCTTTATACTCACAGTAAACTCCTTTATGCTTAAGTAACAAAATGTGTTTTTATCCTATACAGAACAAATAAACGGACAAAGTGTTCAAATATCGGCTAATTAGTCCATAAAAATACACGGTATCTTTAAACATAATAATCAATTCTTTGAAAAATTGTTAAAAGTATGTCATATTGACATACTTTTTAGAAATAAACGAACATTTTAAGTATTCATTTATTTTTCTATATAGAGTTAGTTGTGTTATAATGTTCATTCAATAAATAGTTAGCAGACAGGAGAACATATGGAAGAACAAATTTTATTATTAGAGGAAATTAAATCTGCACTTTGGATTTTAATTTACTTAATTGGGTTTAGTGTGTTTTTTAATGCGATAAGAGCTACAGCATCATCATACAAAGTTATTAAAAGTGAGATTGATGATGCTTTTTATAACAAAGCATACTCTATGTTTGAGGAAGAAAAATACGATAAAGTAATTGAATTTTGTCGTAATCACTTAGAAAAAAAACCAAAAGAAGGAAATGCTTTTTGGTTTTTAGGAAAAACATATTTTGCAAAAAAACAATATGAAAAAGCTCTTGATAATTTTAATAAGACTATTGAAATATGCCCAACATGGGAAAAAGAATGGGTAGCTCCTTATCTCGAAAAAATTGAAGCTATTACAAAAGCTGCTAACAAAACGTAGTAGAGAAATAAGTGACCCAGCCGCGTTTATTTCGCTATAATTTTTAAGAGAAAAAAACTCTTAAAAAGTTAAGAGATGAAAAAAGGGTAACTTATTTCTATACTCAACCGTTATACAAAAATTGGAACATAATGAAAAAAAGAAGATGCCCTTGCTGTAACAAAAAAATTTCTATAAAACATTTTTTTAAACAAATGCTTTTTAAGCAAAATAAAATATCATTTATTGAAAGTGAAAAAGGGTTGATTTGTCAAAAATGCGACAAGGTAATTTTAAGTGCTGAAAAAAAAGCTTCTATGTTTATTTTTATAATGCCCATTTCTATGATACCATTAATACTTATTGGACTTGGTAGTGATGCCTCATCTTTTCAAGAGCACGTATCAGAGCTTGCTATTGGCTTTATGCTGTCTTTTGTCTTATTGTCTATACTGACATACAGAAAATATCAAAATACAGATTTTATCTGTAATGATAAAAGCTCTAAAGAATATGACAACTATTCAATACATGGCTAAATGCATAACAAAGCGTAGTAACAAAAATATGTTTCCTCAGTCGAAAATATTTAATATTATTTGAAAACTTTAATATCATATTAAACATTAAGGGTTTGTGAACAAGGAAACATATTTTTGTACTCAAACATTATATACCTCCATATAGATATTGACACTGTAAATACAAAATGCTATAATTTAAAAAATCAACAAAAGGTTTATTTTGAAGTTTGAATGGAGTAGTGAAAAAAACAAGTTGAACATTGAAAAGCATAATATCAGCTTTCAAGAAGCACAAGAAGTTTTTTTAGACCCAATGCAGATCTCAAAACTTGACCATCGTTTTGATTACTTTGAAGAAAGATGGATTACATTAGGTGCAACAACTCAAGATAAAATATTAGTGGTTGCAAATATGTTTTTTGATGAAGATGGTAAAGAAATTATTAGAATCATTAGTGCAAGACGAGCAAATCAAAATGAAAGGATTTTTTATGAGCAACATTAAAGAAAGAGAAAAATTTGATGACTATGAGATGCTAGATGAATATGACTTTAGCGATGGCATTCGTGGTAGGTTTTATGAACCAAAAAAGATACCTGTATCATTAAGATTAGATAATGATATTGTTCTGTATTTTAAAAAATTAGCAAGTGAACAAAAAGTACCTTATCAAACACTTATCAATACATTACTTAGAAAAAAGCTACAGGAAGTATAACAAAACATAGGATCTAATAAGTTACCTAGCGGTCACTTATTAGCTCTATTCAAACGTTAATCCTCACCTCTCCCACTAACCATAACCCCAAACGCCACAAAAGTACCAGCCAATATCTGCCAAGCAAACCCAAGTTTAAAGCCTATAATGTCTCCCAAACTATCTCCTAGTACATAAGGTTGCAAAAGAAGTACAGTCAAAAACCCACCTATAAGAGCCAACGGTACAGTAGTAGCATTACCACGCTTCGTGAAGATAGCTGCTCCAAAGACACCAAGTAGTCCTGTGTAGGCAAATGCCATCACACCAAGGGCAAAGCTAAGCAGTGGTAGTTCTGTATAGCGTTGCCAGTAGTAGCTTAGCATTGCCATGGCTGAGAGTGCTACGGCGAAGAAAAGAACCGCGTTACGTCCTGCTTTAACAAAGTGCATTTCATCTACGTTGCTTCTAGCTTGTTTCCATGGTCTGTAGAGATCTTCTATGGATACAGAGCTCATCGCACCCAGTACAGAGTTTGAAGATGAAAGTGCAGCGGCCACTGCACCTACGGTCACAAGTCCACGCATACCCTCTGGCATCTCATGTAAAATGTAGTACATAAAAATGGTAATCTTCTCACCTTCAAAATTCTGTACCACCTCAGTACTAAGGTGTGATAGTTCAGGATGTTGGTAAAAAAGGTAAAGCAGTAAACCTATAAACAAAAAGAGAATAGCCACAGGGATGGTCAGGTAAATACTCATCATGAGTGATTTTTGTGCTGTTTTGGCATCTTTACAGCTAAGAGCACGTTGAGTCATGTCTTGGTCTAGTCCATATGCAGCAATATTAAGCAGTAACCACCCACCCATCAATGCCCATACAGAAAACCCACCACTCATCGACCAGTCAAGGAGTTGTAGCTTGTTGTTGACTTCTAGTGTGTTGTAGACAGTACCAAAGTCTGCATCTAAACTAACGTAGAGGTAGATGAGTACAGCTATACCAGCACCTATGTATGTAATTGCCTGAATGATGTCTGAAAATATCACCGACTTCACCCCACCAAAATATGCATAGGCTAATGCACCCATCATCAAGATACCTATAGATATAGCCACATGTGTAGGTGTAATATCTAAAAAGAGTATCATCGAGATAGCAAGTGCACCTATGTAGAGTCTAGCACCACTTGCAAAGAGACGACCAATAAGGAACATTACCCCTGCTTGTTTCTTAGCCCTACTTCCATAACGCACTTCCAGCAACTCATAAACCGTCACTGCATTGATAGCGTAAAATCTAGGAATGAGTACTTTGGCTACAAAAATGACTGCAAAAAATGCAGAGATATAAAAACCTATAAATGTCAGGTCTTTCCCATACGAGTACTCAGGTCCACCCAAAAATGTAGCAGCCGACTGAGAAGTAGCCAACACGGACATAGCCACTGCAAACATAGGTACAGTATTTCCACCTACAAAATAATCACGTGTACTTTTGACATTCATTCTTGAAAGAAGCACGCTTGTAACGGTTAATACTAAAAAATATGCAAAAAAGATACCCCAGTCAACGACAGAAAATGCAGAGTTCATGAGAGACCTACTAAAATAGATGCTTGCATAAAATGCTTTAATCTATCGGTACGTTCATATATATTTAAAAGTTTGAGTTTATTTATTGTCATCATTATATCCTATT
>JAYEFI010000154.1:0-1832 GCA_034658615.1 Campylobacterota bacterium | reverse complement strand
AAAAAAGCTTGACTTACCTGTCCGTCTGCTAGTGATGCTTTAGCAAGCGCTACAAGTTCTGGCATCATAGGTACTAAAAATACAAAAGCATTGATGGTTAAAAATGCGATAAGCACAAACTTTAGTTTGAGCCAATTAGGCTTCACTTCATACTGCATATACAATGCAATATCAGCTAAAACTTTAAGTGCCAAACCTGGCAATATCAAGATATACGCACTCATCTCTTTGTATTGGTAGACATCGTAAGCTGTTTGTGCATCAGGGTGTCCTAAAACTGCACCTATAACGATGTGGGAGAGTATCCCCCCTACGTACATGATAGTACCTATTTCATGTACAAAATTTATCCATTTTTTTAACAAACTATGTCCTTTATATGATTCTTTTTAGTGTATTTTCTTTTGTAAAAATATAGTGCTTTACCACACCAATAACATGCAGTACCACCAACGCCATCATAAAAAATGCCATAGCACCGTGTGCCTTAAGTGGAGGTATATCTTCATGTGCTTTTACAAGGCTTAGGTCTCCAGTTTGTAAAGCATCACCGTACCCACCTAGTATCATACTTGCAATCCCACTTATACTAATAAGAAGCAGTAAGATATAAAATGCATTGTGTATCCATATCACGAGTTTGTCATTGATTTTAGAGCCTGTTTTGATGTCTGATGGACGTTTAGACCTAAAGAACATGACACTTCTTATAAGTGTTAAAACAAAAATTAACAGTCCCAAGACTGCATGAGGTTTTAACAAGTCCATTTTCTCTGCCACTTCAAGCCCATCCATACTTAGTCCTAAGCCAAAAAGTACAAATATAAGCAAGGTAGAGAGCCAGTGAATGATTCTTGTCCCTTTGCTATATTTTTGTGTTAAGTCATTTTTTACATCTATTTTCATACCTTATTCTCCTGTTTTTATAATACTTGTTTATTACATACAGTTAATTGTATGATGTGTAAACTTAATACTTGTTTAGTACAAGAGTTAAGTTTAATGCATTTTTGCTCTATACTCTTTCATCTCTACCAAAGAGAGTTTTCCATCTTTGTTCGTATCTTGTGCATCAAATTCACCTTTAGACTTTTTTCTCATTTCCATGTAGTTCACAGTATTGTCACCATCCAAATCACTTTCTTTGAGCCATGTAGCTACTTTTTTAGGAAACTTTTTAGCTATAAAGGTATCGTTTATCTCTTTTTGTGTGACTTTTTCATCATTGTTGTCATCTGCTCTTTCAAATCTAGCAGATGAAATAGCAAAATATTCTGTTTTATCTACAAAGCCATCGCTGTCACTATCGAATTTAGAAAACATTCTATCTCCCATATTGCCTTTTGAACACCCGTTTACTACAAATGCTAAACCTATTACTGCCACTGTACCAATTATTATTTTTTTCATGTATATTCTCCTATTGAATAGATATACTTGTTTTTTACAAGTATAAAATTATATGATGACAAACCTTAATACTTGTTTGATACAAGCATTGTTAACTATGTTTTAACTGAAATTTGATAGAATAAGTCTATGAAGAATATAAAATTTAAAGTATCCGTTGGTCATCTTTTCCATAGCATAAACCTAAAGATGCGCAAACAACTAGAAAAAAGATTTGAGCCATATAAGCTAGACTCTTCTCATCAGTTCGGTATGCTTTTGTTACTCTCTAAGGTAGAGAGTATGACCCAAAAACAACTCTCTAATGCCACACTAGGTGATGAAGCCAATACAACACGACTACTAGACAAGCTGATAAAAAAAGAGTTGATAGAAAAACATAAAAATCCACTAGATAAACGTCAACAGCTGGTAACACTACA